>JAGOZY010000038.1 GCA_018058445.1 Negativicutes bacterium
AAAAATTGCTGGGGCAGATGCTGCAACTTTTGAATCGATCCCAGAGACTCTGTATGCAAAGGATAAGGAACATGTTTATTATCTTTTGGATGATAAGCTAATGATGATTGAAGGATCAGACCCTACGATCTTTGAAACTCCTATTGTTTATTAAAGTAAATAAAAAAGTACCCCTAGCGAATTCGCTGGGGGTATTTTTTTGAAGAGCAGCTTTGAAAATTTTATGAGATTTGCTCACGGGGTTTTCTTAAACTCAGTCCAATTCGATTGCGGGCTTCGTCAACACTGAGTACACGAGTTTCGACAATATCGCCGACTGCGACTACGTCTAGGGGGTGACGGAAGGGACGGTCGCTTAACTCAGAGCGATGTACAAGCCCTTTGGTCTTTAGGCCGATATCGACAAAAGCGCCAAAGTCAGTGATGTTTTGAATGGTTCCAGTTAAGATTGATCCGATTTGTAGGTCCGTAAGTTTAAGAACATTTTTTCGTACTAATGGGAGTGGAACATCTTCCCGAGGATCGCGTCCAGGTCGAACTAAAGCGGCGAAGATATCTCGGACGGTGGGTTCGCCGGCTTCTAATTTTTCCGCATAGACTTTTGGGTCCATTTCGGCGATTGCTTCGCGAATCTTGGGTAGGGTCTCTTTATTGGCTAAATCTTTTAAATCAAAGCCTGCTTCTTTTAAGAGGGCTTTCGCGATTTTATAAGACTCTGGATGGACGGGGGTGTTGTCTAGAGGATCAGTGCCGCCGGGAATCCGTAAGAATCCAGCGCATTGCTCAAAGGTAGAAGGGCCGAGTCGGGCGACTTTGAGAAGTTCTTTGCGAGCTTTAAAAGGACCATTTGCCTCACGGTGAGCAATGATTGATTTGGCAATCGTTGCTTTAATGCCAGCGATATGGGCGAGCAGGGCGGAGGAGGCGGTGTTGAGGTCGGCACCAATAAAGTTAACACAAGACTCAACGACATGATCGAGTGATTCAGCCAGTTCTTTTTGATTGACATCATGCTGATATTGACCTACCCCAATCGCTTTGGCTTCGATTTTTACGAGTTCGGCGAGAGGATCTTGGATGCGGCGGGCAATAGAGACGGCGCCACGAATCGAGACATCTAAGTCAGGCATTTCTTCTTTGGCTAGTTTTGATGCGGAGTAGACGGATGCTCCGGCTTCATTAACGACAAGATAGTGCAGGCTCAAATTACCTTCTTGAATACATTCAGCGACGAATTGTTCGGTTTCCCAAGAGGCTGTGCCATTACCGATGGCGGCAAGAGTGACTTTATGCTCCTTCACAAGTGCTTTAAAAACTTGTGCGGCTTGTTTTTTCTGCCCTTCGCCGGAAGTGATATACATGGCAGTTGTGGCGAGCACTTTACCAGTTGGGTCAATAACTGCGATTTTACAGCCCGTTCGGTAGCCCGGGTCCATACCAATGACCGTATGTCCGGCGAGTGGAGCTTGGAGTAAGAGTTGGCGAAGGTTTCTGCCAAAGACTTGGATGGCATGCTTTTCGGCAGTTTCCGTCAATTGGGATCGGACTTCCCGCTCTAGTGCGGGGAAGAGTAATCTTTTATAACCATCCGCAATTGCCGCTTGAACTTCTAGTCCGGCAGGGGTGCTATTTACATTTACAAATCGCTTAATAAAATCCAGTGATTTTTCTTGGTCTAGTTCGACCGAGACTTTAAGGGCTTTTCTCTCTTCGCCACGATTGACTGCGAGAGTTCGGTGGGGTGGGATACGAGAGATGATTTCTTTATAGTCTTTGTACTGTAGAAAAACTGGGGCCTCTTCTTCCGGTACAATTAAGGTTGCGGTGACGAATCCAGTTTGGAAAAGGGTTCTTCGAAGGGTAGCCCGAATGGAAGGGTTTTCTGAGATTTCTTCCGCAAGGATATCGCGGGCACCAGCCAAAGCTTCCTCGGGAGTTTCGACGCCAGAGTCAGAATTGATGAACTCAGCTGCCCATTCAGCTGGATTACCGGGTTGCTGAATACGAAGCTTTTGTGCCAGGGGCTCGAGCCCTTTTTCGCGGGCAACTTGGGCACGAGTTCGTTTTTTCGGGCGAAAAGGTAGATAAATATCTTCGACTTCTTGAAGCTGAACCGCTTGTTTGATTGATTTCTCAAGTTCTTCAGTTAATTTACCTTGGCTTTCGATCTGGGCAAGCACTTCTGATTTTCGCTCTGCCAGATTTCGAAGATAACCAGTTCGTTCCTGAATATGACGTAACTGCTCTTCGTCCAGTTCGCCTGTCGCTTCTTTTCGGTAGCGGGCAATAAACGGAAGGGTGTTGCCTGAGTCGAGTAACTCCACTGCCGTTTGAGCTTGTTCGGGGCGAATTTTTAGCTCTCTAGCTAGTTGGGCAGCTAATTCTATAATGGTCATATGGACCTCCTTGCGATTATTAAACTTTTATTATTATTTTTTAAATGAGCATACTGATTTATTATAACCGATTCTTGCAAGAAAAATGAAGGATTTCTGATAGGCTAGAGGGAAATGATGATAGAAGAGAACCTATAGAAACTAAGGGGAATGAAAAATGGAAAGAGAAAGCTTAGGGCTCATGGAACGGCATCGTCTGGGCCAGATTTGGCATTTGTCTTGGCCGGTTATTTTGGAAATGATTTCTTTGCTTGCAGGGGGCTTTTTCTTAACTGCGATGGTGGGACAATTTGGGGCTGTCGGACAGGCTGCTGTGGGGCTTACGATGACCCTTCAATTCGCGACAGCGTTGGTGGTTTCGGCTGCTGGAACTGGGGCTGGAGTCCTTGTTGCGCGAGAAGTAGGGGCGAGGCATCCAGAGAAAGTTCGTGAACTTGCAGGACAAGCACTTTTTTTAGGAATTGCTGGTGGAGTTGTGCTTTTACTTGGCGGGACGACCCTTGCAGCCTCGGTGGTTAGTGCAGCAGGACTCACGATGGATGTTCGGTTACTGGCGCAAGAATTTATTCAAATTTCTTTTACGTTTATACCTTTTTTGGTTGTGATGCAGGTTTGCGTTGCTGTACTTCGATCTATCGGAAAAACCAAGCTCAGTCTTTTTGTTACTGCGTCGAACAACTTATTGATGCTTGCGATAGCGGCTTATCTTCTTTTTTATACACCATCTGGGGTGTCGGGGGCTGTGCTTGGGGCATCAATTGCTCAAGTATATGGATGTTTTCTGGGAATTTTTCTTTTGACTCGTCACTGGGCAGTCGGACTTCGTTTTAAAGATGTGTATCCGTTACGGGTACCTGTTGCGAGGCAAATCCTGCATATTAGTTTGCCTGCTGCAATGGAGCAAGGTGCACTTCAAGGGGGCCGGATTTTCTATACATTAATGCTGGCTGCTTTAGGGGCCACCCAGCTGGCGGCCCATAATATCGCTCTTCAAGTCGAGTCGCTTTCTTTTCTTCCTGGGATGGCTTTTTCGATTGCTGCGCTGACTTTGGTTGGGCAAAATCTAGGCCGAGGGCTGCCTCATCGGGCCCGTGAATATGCGGTTCGATGTACTCAAGCTGCGATGATCGGCATGACCGGTGTGGGGATTTTATTTTTTATTTTCGCCTATGAATTAGCGGGCTTCTTTAGTAGTGATCCAGAAGTGATCGAATGGGCGGTTCTATGTATATACTGGGCCGCAACAGAGCAACCGACTTTAGCGGCTTCATTAGTGTTAGGTGGAGCTTTGCGAGGTACTGGTGATACGCGCTGGCCGATGCTGATGACGATTATTGGCATTTGGGGTATTCGAATTCCCTTTATGATGGTATTGGCGTCGATGGGGGAGCTTACTGTATCGCGAACTTGGATCGTCACTTCCGCCGATTTTTTAGTTCGAAGTATGCTTCTTTACTGGCGTTTTAGGAAAGTTAAATGGCGCTCGCGTTCTTCTAGAGGGTAAGAGAGGAGGGGGAAAGATGTCGATTCTTCTCAGTGAAATTTTAACTTTAAATGGACTGGATGGAATTCAAGTGAGAGCTGGATTTCAAGGACTAAATCGCTCGGTTTCGTGGGTGAATGTGCTTGAGCTATTGGATGAACTAGATAAGCTGCGACCGGGTGAACTTTTTGTGACGACTGCGGTGGGGCTTGCAGAGAATGTCGAGCTTCAATCAAAAATTATCCAAGAACTTTCTGACAAGGGGCTTGCGGGTCTCGCTATTCAAACAGGCTACTATCTGGAGGAAATTCCAGAAGTGTTGATTCAATGTTGTGATGAGCTGGATTTTCCACTTCTAGAAATTCCCCGTGAAGTGAGTTTTGGCGAGATGACTAGAATGGTTTCGCGGCGGATCATTCAGCGGCAAAGCATGCTTCTTGAGCGAACTCAGCAAATTCAGCAAGGTATGACGAATTTGCTTTTAGCGAATCAAGGTCTTTCCGGTATTGCGAACCAGTTGTCGTATCTATTGGATGCGCCTGTCCGTATTTTGGATTCACGCTTTTATTTATTGGCGTCGGCAGGCATTGAAAACGGCAGTGCTTGGCTGGATTCAGAGACTTTGGCTCTTGAACGTGAGCGGATTTTAACTTTTCTTCGGCACTCGCAGCAAAGTATTCCTGTGCTTTTTGAAGGTACGCTCTTCTATCCTCTTTGGATTGGTCCGGTGTATTATGGCTGTATTTCGGTGCTGAGTTCAAGTTTGAAAGATGATCAGGGTGAAAGTGCGCTGATTTCTGCTGGGACGATTAGTCTACTTGAAATCATGAAACAACAGGCGGTATGGGAGGCAGAGGAGCGAATTCGAGGGGATTTTCTTGATGATTTATTAGAAGGAAGCTGGGCTCATCCAGACGATATCCAAAATCGGGGACGCCGTTTGGGCTATGATCTAGAGCAACCGTTTACCGTTTGGGTACTGGGGCTAGAGTCGACGGAAGACGCCTCGGAAGAAGAAAAGGAAATTATCTTAAATCGCCGTAAAGATATTGCCGCTTGGCTTCGAATTGCTCTGGAAGAAGAGCGATATAAAGGAGTAATTCGCGAACTACGAAATCAACTGATTTTATTTTTGCCTATTACTGGTAATCAAACGAATGAAGATGTGATTGGATTAGCCCAACGATGTCACGAGCTTTTACAGAAAAGATTAGAATGCTCGATCTCAATTGGGCTTGGAAGAGTTTATATCGGAATTGTCCATCTGGCCCATAGCTTACAAGAGGCGCGCAGTGCTTTGCAGCTTGGCGAAAGTCTCGGCAGAGTAGGCGAAGTCATCAGCCATGAAGAATTAGGGGTTTATAAGCTTCTGGGAACCACTGCTGATACGGATGAAATTGCCCGTTACTATGCAAGCACTGTTGAAGTTTTAGCACAATATGATGCCAAGCATGGTAGCGAACTTGTGCATACTTTAGAAACATTTTTTCGAGCGAACTTAGAGATCAGAGAAACGTCGAGGCGACTATTTATCCATCGTCATACTTTGAGTTACCGATTGAAGCGAATTCAAGACATTAGTGGACTCGACCCTCTTCATGATGAAGATCGGTTTCAACTCCAACTCGGCTTGAGGGTCGCACCTTTACTACAAAAAGTACCTACGCGTTTGGGCGAGAAGAAAAATGCTTCAAAGAAGCAAGCTAAGAATGAAAGTGCGTTTTCTATTCAAGATACTATAATTGAAAAAGAATAAAAGAAAAGACACTTTTTGTGAAAGGAGTCGGATAAGAAAAGCTTTACTTGTACCTTTGGTATAAGTAAAGCTGCTTAAATTGTAACCAAATGAAGTATGGAAATTGTTGGAAAATTCAGGCTATGATAGAGGTGAAACAATCATCTCGAAAAATCTATTTTACAGGAGCTTTTCCAGTGTCAAACCTTCAGTCGGGAAATCATCATACTAAAGAGTGAAGAAGGGGAGGAAAGCGATGTCAGATCAAGAACGAGAACGTTTTACCGGTATGGACGATATCAGCTGTGAGAAAGTAGGCCTTAAACGAGGTATGAAGGCTCGTCACATGTTGATGATGTCGATCGGGGGAACAATTGGGACAGGATTATTTCTAGCTTCGGGTGAAGTATTGCAGTCGGCAGGGCCGATTGGTGCAATTCTTGCTTACTTAGTGGCTGGTTTGGCCATGTATGCGGTTATGCTCTGCTTAGCTGAGCTTTCGGTCAGTATGCCGATTGCTGGTTCTTTTCAGACTTATGCCACTCGTTTGATTTCGCCAGCGGCAGGATTTACCACAGGCTGGCTTTATTGGTTTAACTGGTTGACTGTGATCTCGGCCGATCTTGTTGCGGCGGGAACTTTAACAAAGGTTCTGATTTTTGACGCATTCGGCTTGAGCGTTATTCAGTGGGGTTTCTTGTACGCAGCGATCTTAGTCCTTATGAATTGGGTTTCGGTTAAATTTTATGGTGAGATGGAATTCTGGTTTGCCGGAATTAAGGTTGCAGCCATTATTGCTTTTATTATTGTCGGTTTGGGAATTGCTTTCGGCGGTGTTGGGAACTCGCCAACTCCGGTGGGCTTTTCCAATTTATTTCCGGAAGAAGGAATTTTCCCGATGGGGGCTGCTGCGGTATTTATGATGGGACTGCTCTCGGTTTACTCTTTCCAAGGCACTGAGCTGGTTGGTGTCGGAGCGGCTGAGTGTGAAGATCCTGGCAATAATATGAAAAAAGTTATCAAAGGGGTTGCCTTCCGAATTATTACTTTTTATGTATTGGCAATTATCGTATTGGGTATGGTTCTTCCTTGGCAAGAAGCTGGGGTGGATGAAAGTCCTTTTGCCAAAGTATTTGCGATTGCTGGTATTCCTTATGCGCGAGAGCTAATGAATTTCGTCGTACTTACCAGTGCGCTTTCGGCAGCGAATTCAGCGATTTATGCGTGCTCTCGTTTCTTATGGTCTATGTCGGTCGACAAACAAGCACCGAAATTTCTTAATAGTCTAAATCGTGGTGGTGTTCCGGGACGAGCGATCTTGTTTACAATTTTTATGTCAATCGTACTGGTTTTACTTGGGGAAGTCACCAATGATACAGGCGATGGAAATATGGCTGCTAAGCTTTATCTATGGCTAGTTAATAGCAGTGGTCTGGTCGGGTGTATGATTTGGATTATTATCGCCCTTTGCCAGTTGCGCTTTAGAAAATTATTTCTCTTTCGTGGCGGGGATCTGAAGGATCTTAAGTTTAAGGCTCCTTGGATTCCGTTTCTCCCGATTCTCGTTATGCTGATTAATGGGTCTTTGATGTTTACGACCATGTTTTCTGATTCAGAAAGACCATTGCTCATAACCATCCTTCTCCTGACTTGTCTTGGCTACTTTGGCTATCAATATTTTGGGCCGAAGGAAGATAAACAATCTGGAGTGTAGTTTAGCCTTTTAGCATCGCGCTAAAGGCCGGTGGAAATAAAAAAAGAGGTGAAACAAATGAGGGATTATAAGACAATTGAAGCTTGGAAGAATGTGACTCCTGAAGAATGGAATGACTGGCAATGGCAGGTGCGAAATCGCATCACCAATATTGATCAACTCAAAGCTGTCCTTCCTTTGACAGAGCAAGAAGAAGATGCTTTAACCGATAGTCTGGGAATGCTGAGAATGGCAGTAACTCCATACTATATGTCTCTGATTGATCCCGAAGACCCAGAAGATCCAGTGCGTAAGCAGGCCATTCCTACGGCAAAGGAAACTCACGTGAGCCCGGCTGACCTTCTTGATCCCTTGCATGAAGACTCGGATTCACCGGTGCCAGGGTTAACTCATCGCTATCCGGATCGCGGAATTTTGATGGTAACGGATCAATGTTCGATGTATTGCCGTCATTGTACCCGCCGCCGAAAAGCCGGCGAGACGGATAGAGCTTATGGTCGTGATACGATTCAAGCTTGTATTGACTACATTCGTCGTACTCCGACTTTTAGAGATGTGATTTTAACTGGTGGCGATCCTTTGCTAGTTAGTGACGAGATGCTTGATTGGTTGCTTGGTGAGCTTCGTAGCATTCCTCACCT
>JAGOZY010000039.1 GCA_018058445.1 Negativicutes bacterium
GCATCGTTTTCCACTCCTCTCAAAAACGAATCGGTTTTCCATAGCGACCCGGCTGGATCTCATTTTGAAGAACAGCCAACTTTCCTGAGACAAAGACTGCTTCAATTCCTTCCGGTGAAGCATCTGGTAGTCCGCGGTCCAGATAATCGGCTTTGTCTAAGATCATTTTTGGATCGAAAATAACAAAATCAGCGTCTGCTCCAGCTTCCATCCGGCCTTTGTTGGCTAGGCCTAATGTTTCGGCAGGTAGCAAGGTAGACCTATAGATGGCTTCGATAAGTGTCAACTCCTGTCGCTCTCGCACCATCTTTCGGAAGAACCGCGGAAATGATCCAGCAATTTGCGGGTGTCCTTCGCCGGGCGCATACATACCGATGTCGGTGGAAGGCATTGACCAAGGATGGCGAAGAGCTTCATAGATTTCTTCTTCGACACCGCCACTAAATACAACGACAAAAGTCCGTTCTGTTTCCGCTCGGAGTTTTTTGTATAGAGCTTCATCCAGTCGGTTTCCTCGATGAGGTCCGGTAATTACTAGAATATCTTCAAGGGTAATGCCGGCAGATGCTAGATTATCTCGGTCAAAAAGTACCGCTTGGATGCCACTGGACCAAGAGATATACATGCCACTGTCGAGCCGGATATCTATTCCTTCGGCTCGCGCTTCATCAATAATTTTGAGAGCTTCACCGACAATACCTGTACCATATTGGTAGACAAAGTGGGAGACTTGAGTCCGAGCACCTGTCCGGCGGGAGATCTCCACTACTTCGCGAAGCGAATCCAAATCGTGAATGCTTTTCAACCTAGTATCCACTGAAACGACTCGCCCAGCGTCAGCAACAATCTGACTCAGCCGCATAACTTCTTCCTCGGAGCTACCCGGCATATAGGCAAGGCCAAGGGAAATCCCGCAAGCTCCATCAGCCAGTGCTTTGCGCACATGCTCTTCCATAATCTTCACTTGCTCTGGTGTAGCCGGGTCATAAGGAGTCGCAAAGCCAAGTTCTCTTCTCAGTGTCGAGTGTCCGATAAACGAAGCTTGATGAATGACAAAGCCTTTTTCATTCTGCTCAGCAAAAAAAACGCCTAAATCAAACGGACTGCCACCGCAGTTTCCACCAATTGTTGTCGTAATTCCTTGGCGGGCAGAAAGCTCTCCACTATAATCCGATCCACTTACATGGCTGTGGATATCGATAAATCCTGGCGAAACGACTTGTCCTTTCGCATCAAAAGTGCTTTTTCCGCTCAACGGTTCTCCGCTAATGGCAGCAATTTTTCCTTGGTTGATTCCAATATGGCCCATTTGTAGAATTTTTGTCGACGGATTGGCCAATAATCCGTTACTAATTACTTGATCAAACATTTTATCCCCACTTACATTCTAGAGAGTCTGCTTAATTTGAATTTTTTCTTAATGTCACTATTATATCCTATTCCGAGTGATTTGGTAAGAAATTTATTTGCAAGGATAAAAAAACGACCTCTTTCGCGAAAGAGATCGTTTTGGTTTTGGCATATTTATTTAACAACCATCACTGGACAAGGGGCATTTTCTACGAGATAACGGCTTACGCTACCGAGGAAAAGTCGTTTTAAGGTGCCATGACCACGTCCTCCAACGATGACGATATCTGGTTTGGTTTTTTCAATGAACTCGAGGGCTTGATCGGCTGGATTGCCAATCTCATTAAAGGCTTCAGCTTTAACTGTGGATGGAACTTTTGCTTTGGCAGAATCTAGGACACTCTGTCCAGTTGCTTCCAAAGCTTTTTTTACTTCTGTTAAAAATGGTTCTGGTAAATCACTAAAGTGTTCAAATCGATCTTCGGTGATCACCACATGGAAAAGACTGAGCTCATAATTTGCTTCTTGGGCAAGTTCTATTGCTTTATCTAGTGCACGATTAGAGTTTTCTGAACCATCAACAAGTACAAGAATTTTTTTAGTCATGCGAAATCCCTCCTACTATATGCTATTAAAAGACTCAAATTGAGATAGACTGTAAAATAGTTTAGCCCTCTCTTTAATGGTAGTACAAAAACAGTTTTTAGACAATAATTAATTTTAATTTTTCATTTATATTTAATAAATAGTTTTTAAGCAAATAAAAAGTCCCTTGAATTCAAGGGACTTTTTATTTTATTTTACAACCATCACTGGACAAGGAGCATTTTCAACAAGGTAGCGGCTTACACTGCCAAGTAAGAGACGTTTTAACTTCCCAAGTCCACGACTACCAATGATCGCCATGTCTGGTTTCGTGGTTTCAATAAATTCTAGTGCTCGACCGGCAGGACTACCCATCTCGAGAAAAGTTTCCACTTTAATAGACGCAGGAACTTTTGCTTTGGCAGCCTCTAGCACAAGATTTCCTTCATCTTGCAGGTGTTCCATCGCTTCTTGAGGAAGTAGCACGTTAGGCAGTGCACTATATTCTCCAATTCGATCTTCCGTATTAACGATATGGAGAAGGTTCAGTTCATATTTAGCTGCCGTCGCAATTTCTATGGCTCGATCTAATGCTAGATCTGAATGCATCGAACCATCTACGAGAACAAGAATTTTTTTAGTCATCGCGAATCCCTCCTATGCTTTCTTGGGTTAGAAGCTTTCAGATGTTTATCTAATTTCTCCTACCCCTTTCTTTCATAGTAGTACACATAGCAGTTTTTCGCAATAAATATCTCAAATGTATACATTGTTATTCAGAAAAAAGCCCTCTTCAAACGAAGAGGGCGTAAACCAACATTTTTGTAGGTTCGATTGACGAAAATCTATTAAGCGATGAAGGTCAGCAGGAAAGATACCACTAAACCAGCGAGCATCGAAGGTCGTTGGAATTTATTCGCTGTTTTAACATCTGATCCTGGAATAACCGGAATAATTGTAGGAAGGGAAGTAACAGGTCCACCAGTCAGATATAGTTGCATAATCGCTGCGCCACCGACGGCTGCAACAGTTGTTGCAAATGGATCTACACCCATGCCTAAAATGATTTGGACAAATGGGAGTACGATAACTGCAGAAGCTGCGTTCGATTGAGTAATCAATCCAGCCAGAGCAGATACAACGAACAGCAATTGAACTGGTGCTAGTTCCAAATAAGGGGTCAGGTATTTTGCAACAAGAGTGACAAGACCAATTTTATTGATAACAGCCGACATAAATAGGAAGCTGATAATCGCAACAAGTGGTGTTGAAATTTTTGTTACTCCAGAAATCATCGCTTTTTCGCCTTCAGCTAAATTGGTTCGGGTCAAAGCAATAACGACTAGAGAAGCGAGCACTCCAACTAAGAAGATTGGAAGGCCTGCGCAAAATCCGATAACTAGAATCGCAAACGATCCAAATGATTTCCAAACCAAAGTTGGGTCTAGATAATCTTCTTCCCCCGGTCCAACTGGTGGATGAAGAGGCTTTCCTTCAGCAATCATGGATTTCTTAGCTCGATAGTAATTCACAATAAAGATGGTAGCTCCAGCAATCAAGCCATACAAGTTGATCATTCCAAATTGAACGCCTGTAAGAGCTATAATTGCGAGAAACGTTGGGTGGGTAAATCCAGCAAGATTTGAAAGTTGAGCTGCATAACCATGAGTCGCTGCCGCTTTATTCGGATCAAGACCTAATTTAACCGACGCAGGTCCGGTTACTGCTGCGGTGATTGCTGGTTGAGTGAAAGATGTTAAAGCACCAATGACTCCTGCTGCAACGCCACCAGCGGTTGCAACACCAGGTCCGCCGCCCAATTTACGTCCAACTTCCATAATTTTTCGAATAATAATATCGAGATATCCACACTTCTCAAGAATACCAATGAATAACAGAACTCCGAGCATGTCTACAATGACAGGGCTTAGGGCTGATGTTATCAACTTTGAAATCGTTACATCCGCTTTACCAGTCAATGGGAAACCCGCCGCCAGCGAAGCTGCGACAGAACCAATAATGGCTGTAAGATACAGAGGGGTTCGACCTGTAATCATCAGAATCAGGGTTAGTAGCATAATAATTTGAGCAATTTCCATGTTTTCCCTCCATTTTCAAATCTAAAAAAGAGCCCACAATTTAGTCAAGAGTCTGCTATACAATAACTTACTCTCAACTAAATCGTGAAAATAAATCACCTTACTACGGGTAAAAGTTATTCGACCCCTTCGCCAATCACTTCTACATCATACTGATGGCTAAGTTTTCGTCCGAGGACTGGGTCAGTTAGCTCGCAACGGAACCAGTCACCATAAACGAATCCATCCACTACAGGAACAGTTCCTGAGAAGAGGATTGCATTTTTCAGGTCTGGATAGTCTTCAGCGACAGCTTTTAAGATATCTTCGACTTTCATGATGCCTGCAACAGAACCATCTTGATAGATGAATTCTTTTCCATCTTTTTTCTGCCAAGATTGAAGTTTGATTTGATCCCAGTGATCTTTCACTTCAGCATAAGGCCAAAGGACAGGTCCCATTGGCTTTGGACAAATTTGCTTCGCTTTGCTGATCCCCACAGTTTCGAGTCCTCGATCTGTGTGATCGCTTCCTACACCAATGTAGATTTCACCATCATGGAGAACGAGCAGAAATTCTGCTTCGCCACTGCTTTCGCGACCAATTACTTGAATTTTTTCTTTTTTGGTTAAGCTATTGGTGGAGCATGGGTACATAATTGGAGTTTTTGATGGTGGTCGTACACCGATTTCAGCCAGCTCATCAATATGATGTTTGACTGCTGCTTGATCCCGTCCGGCAAAACCGACAGCGATCAGCGTATTATAGTGTACATGAATTTCACGAGTCCCTTCCCGGCTCACTACAGAAAAAGTTTGCATATCCATTTAAAATTCCTCCTCTTTTCTCTCTAAACACTTTTTATTTTAATTCATACAATTCTGGGCGGCGATCTCTGAACACATTAATTCGTTCTCTAATATCTTTAATGATTGAAAAATCAAGCTCACCGGTCACTACTTCTTCGTTGTCCCCAGCCTCAACAATCGTCTCACCCCATGGATTGACCATTTGTGAATGTCCGCAAAAATGCAACTCATAGGCTTTTCCGGCTTGGTTGACTGATACAACAAAGAATTGGTTTTCAATGGCCCTAACTTGAGCCAGCAGTCGCCAGTGATTGAGTCTTGGATGAGGCCATGCTGCTGGAGCAAAAAGAACCTGAGCTCCTGCAAGGGCAGTCATTCGTACCCATTCACTAAAGCGAATATCATAGCAGATGATGCTTCCCATTTTTACTCCATCAAGTTCATATACTGCAATTTTATCTCCGGCTTGGAAGACCTGATGCTCACCAGAAGGTGAGAAGAGATGGGCTTTGTCATACGAGGCAACAAGCTCACCTTGGCGATCATAGACGTATTGGCTATTAAAAATCTGATCTCCGACTCGCCTTACGATTGATCCGCCTACAATATTTACTTGATATTTTTTCGCTTGGCTACTTAGAAATTCTTGGGCAATTTTCCCCTCTACATCCCCAATATCTAGGGCATTTTTCGGAAAAAATCCGATATCCCAAAGCTCCGGTAAAACAATGACATCTGGATTTTGTGCGATCGCTTCTTCGATTCGCTGCTCCGCTTTTTTTAAGTTGGCCTCTCGATCCCCTAAAACAACTTCTAATTGAATTGCTGAAATCTTCATTTGGTTTTTCCTCCTTCTGAATCAAGCAAATCTACATGTCGCAGTAACGCCCGGCGTGTCTGGACCATGTGAGTCAGCATCGCCTGGCGAGCACTGTGTCCGTCTCGGCGTTTGAGTGCTTCTACAATTGCAGTATGCTCCTCAAGCGTCTCTTTGTAGCGATATCTTTCTTGAACCGCTTCTACGCC
The DNA here is from genome assembly GCA_018058445.1 of Negativicutes bacterium. GTDB lineage: Bacteria > Bacillota > Negativicutes > JAGOZY01 > JAGOZY01 > JAGOZY01. The sequence goes on from JAGOZY010000039.1 coordinate 5,849, forward strand.
CAGTCGAAGATGGATATCTCTTAGATGTACCATAATCTCTCTCAGGCGGCGATTTCCCGTAAGATTAGCTAAAAAAAGATGAAAGTCTTGATCAATGGAGATAAATTCTTTCCCATCATCTTCCCCGGCCAATTGCTTTTGTCTTTCAATCAATGTTTCCAAGTAGGCTATTTCTGCATTTTCAAGCTTATGAGTTACAAGCTCCATAACCATTGGCTCAATGGCCATTCGTAATTGAAAAAGTTCCTCAATGTCTTCTTTTGTTACAGGCAGTACGACTGCGCCCTTCCAAGGAACAACTGCAACCCAATACTCATTTTCAAGCATTTGAATAGCTTCACGGACCGGAGTCCGACTAACATCTAGCTCACTTGCTAGCTTACGCTCATTTAGAAGATCACCAGGCTTAAACTCCCGAGAGATGATCGCCTGCTTCAAACGATTGTAAACAGATTTTTTATAAGCCGATGTTTTTTCTATTTTTTCCATTTAATTCTTCTCCTTCGTGTGCACTCGAAAGAAATTCCCCAAACTGGTATGCCAGTTCTATTTTTATATTAACACCCATTTCTGAATTGTAAATATAGTCTGAAAGTTTTATTTTTTAGTGCCAGTTTGGTTATCACATTTTTCTAAAATAACAACCAAAAAATTTGTATATCATAATAAATTTCGATATACTTAACTTAATACTGTAATTGAAGGATGGATATTATGACTTGGACTCGTACCCGTATTCTCTGTTTGGTTACTTTTATCGTTTTTCTCGCTGCTGTGGGTGGTTATCATTTTTGGACTACTACCCCGACTTACTCGCTTCGGCAAGCTGGCCTAGCCTGGAAGAATCAGGACTGGGAGGAATTTAAAAAGTATGTCGATGTAGAGTCTGTCTTAAAAAACGGGCTTGATGCAATTGTGGAAGATCAACTTAGCCAGGCGCCCATTCCGGAAGGCGCGCAGGCCACTGCCCGTAATCTAGTTCAGCTCTTTAAGCCTCAACTACTTTCGATTTTAGAAAAACAAGTTCAAGATGCTCTCCTCGAAAAACCTGATCGTCAGACGGCAAAAGACCTTACAACGCCAGATATTACACCAAGTTTAAAGACAACAGCGAGAAATTGGCAACTAGAGCAAATCAATGTGGGAAAAGCAAGCGATGACGAAGTCTTAGTTAGCATTACTCTGCGTTCACCAAATCCAAATGAACCTTCGATCCATCAGATCCATTTACGTATGGCTGATCGGGGTGACCACTGGCAAGTGACTGAAATTGTCAACCTGCCGGAAGTGTTGACCAAGTTTCAAAATCATCTCTAACTTATCTGAACTTTAAATAAAATCATCAAAAAAAGAAGCCACTTAGTGGCTTCTTTTTTTATACCAATTTTGCTATTTAGACTATTTTTGTGATTTTTATCGGATTTTGATCGAATATATAGACTGCAAAAAAAACAATACTGCAGATCAGCCACTCGGCGTAAATCACGTGAGGGAGCACACGAACAGCTGGTACGAATTGCCACAGAATTAATACAATAATCCCTGCAAGTAGCGTCCAAAATGCACTGGAACGACGACAAAATTGTGGAGCAAAAAGGGTAAAAAGTAATACAATGCTAAATGCTGCACAAAGCGAGAGTCCGATCATCAAGGTCGCGATGATCCCACTGACTCCTAAGGCTAAAATAAACGTCAGCAAACCCAGACCAGCTACTGCCATTCGGGTCATATGAGCAACCTGAGCATCTGTTGCATCGGTCTTTGCAAATCGCTTATAGATATCTTTAGAAAAAAGCGTCGCAGATGCCAGTAATAAATTACAAGCGGTCGAAACATCAGCCGCCCAAAGTGCTGCTAAAGTGATTCCTGCCAACCACGGATTCAAACTCATAATAACTTGTGGAAGTGCCAATGTTGGTATTGCATCTGGATAGGCAACTTTCGCAATCAATCCAAGCAAGGCAGCGACGAATCCCAGTGGAATAATAAGCGCACCGCCCCAGAGAAAACCAGCTCGCGCTGTGTTCTCATCTTTAGCACCTAAAGCAATCTGCAAAATACTTTGAAGCGACAGATTCACTGTAATCAAAGTAACGATCCAGAT
>JAGOZY010000040.1 GCA_018058445.1 Negativicutes bacterium
TTGTAGCAGTTAGCATCGGTGTCAGTGATGACAACGGTCTGATTGACGATCACTCGGCTTTCATATTTGTAAAGCCGGTTTAAACAAAGATGTGGATCGCTACTCCAGAAGTCACTGTGATCATAATATTGATAACTGGTGTGTTCGAGCTTTTTGTCAAAATTGCGACTGCTAAAAACATCAAAGATGAGAAAACCATTGGGTTTAAGTGCATGATAGATGTTCTTTAAGAGAGTTGCTCGATTTTCTGGTGAGAGTACGCAAAAATCACACCAGATCAGGGTGATGAGGTCGAATTGTTCGTGGTGGGTCATTTCGAGATAATTTTCATAGGTGTATTGAATAGTAAGGTTTTGAGTTTGAGCGCTTTGGATTGCGTAGTCAATGGAGCGCTTGGAAAAATCGATACCCGTTACTTGATAGCCTGCATGTAGGAATTTTTCAGCATAGATTCCAGGTCCACATCCGAGATCAAGTAGTTTCGGGAATGCTTTTGACGGAAAGGCATTTGAGATCCACTGGACTGATTGATTGACAAAGAGTTCGTTTCTTGTCGCTCCGTCGTGAGTGGAGGTAAAATGGGCAGTAAGCATTCCTTGCGAGATATGCTCGTCATCCCAAAATTTGCTTGTACTGGGAGCAAATAGATCCGGACGTGTAAGGTACTTGTTTAATTTTTTAAGCAAATTGCCACCTCGTTTTAGTATCGATCGATTTTGTGTGTAGATAAAAAAGAAAAGATGAGGTTTCGCCTCATCTTTGTTCGTTATTCCATGGGTTTGTGGCTTCCCCAATACATTTGCCAGATTTGGCTTGCTGTTTCTTCAATGGCTCGATTACTGACATCAATTACCGGACAACGTAGACGGCGCATCAGATTGTGAGAGTAAGTGAGTTCTTCCTCGATTCGCAAATCTTGCGCATAGGAAGAGTCTTGGTCTAGTCCCATTGTTTTTAAACGCTCTTTACGGATATTATTTAATTTCCCAGTGTTGATCGTTAGACCGATCAAATTTTCACGGGGTACTTGAAACAGTTCTGGTGGGGGTGCAACTTCAGGTACGAGTGGTAGGTTGGCTACTTTTAGTCCCCGATTGGCGAGATACATGGAGAGTGGAGTTTTTGAGGTTCGTGAAATGCCGAGGAGAACCAGATCAGCCTTGAGCATGCCTCTCGGCTCTTTACCGTCATCATAGCGAACAGAAAACTCAATCGCTTCGACTCTACGGAAATAAGCTTGGTCGAGTTTACGAATAAGACCGGGTTCATTTTTCGGTGCAAGGTCGGTTAAGTCATGGATAAAGTCCATGGCTGGTCCTAAGATATCGAGGCAGAGAACGTGTTCTTCGCGGGTAATTTTTTCAAGATATTCTTTGAGATCGGGTCGCACTAGGGTATAAGCGATCCCAGCGCCCATCTGCTTTGCTTCTTGAACGAGATCGTGGATTTCTTCGGTGCTATGGATATAAGGGATTCGTCGAACATCGAGCCTGTCGAAGGGGAATTGACTCGCTGCTGCGCGTAGAATCGATTCGCCAGTTTCACCGATGGAATCAGAGAGTACATAAATAGTAGGCAGAAGGTTGGTCGTCAAAATAATTCCTCCTTGCAGATCAGTATTCGTTAAATTTTAGATACAGTATCTGCAGTTTCTTATTTATAAATTCTGTTATTCTGCAAGTGACGTAAAAATGCGGGCGACACTGGTTTTAGAAAAGCGTCCTAAAATTTGCAGTTCTCCATTTTCCATTGGTGCAACAACAGGCAATGAATCAATCTCGTGGCTTAGAAGCTTTTCTGTTGCTTTTAGTGCACTTTCTTCGGGGGTGGTGACGAGAATGTTAGGCATTCGGGTCATGATGACGGAGACTGGTAAATCTTGTAGATTTTTTCCGCCGATTGATGCCTGTAAAAGATCTTTACGAGAGAGAACACCACTTAGTCCGCCTAATTGATTAACGACGAAAAGTGTTCCTGCATCGGCAGTAAACATGGCGACAATCGCTTCATAGAGGGAGGCATCATCTTTAACGACTGCCGGTTGGGCCATGTTATCTTTTACTTTTGGCTGACAAATTACTTGCGTTAGCAGACGTTTGGGTTCATGGCCGGTAAAAAAATAGCCAACTCGGGGTCTGGCACTTAGCATGCCTGACATTGTGAGCACTGCTAGATCTGCTCTTAGGGCGGCGCGACTGACATGAAATCGAGAGGCTAATTCGTCGCCTGTGATTGGACCCTCTGCTTGAGCAAACTCTAAAATATGTCGTTGTCGTTGACTTAGTTCGATGATTTTCACCTACCTTCATAGGATTCTAAACAAAAAAGATATCATTTATCTAAACCTGATATTGTGTACTCTAATTTAGCTATAGCATAGCTCATAGAAGCTGGGTTCGTCAATTTTTGTGTATGCTATAATTAACAATATATGTAAGAAAAAGGTGAGTAGAATGAGCTGGAAAAAGATTGCTTTAATCGGAATTCTCAGCACAGTGATTAATCTCCAAGTTAGTGCTGTCGAAGCGGGCTTAATCAGCGAAAAAGACGAAATTAAAATGGGTCAGCAGGCGGCGAGCCAATTGGAGGAAGAAGTTGGGGTTGTCACAGATTCTGCTTTAAATGAGGAAATAACTAGGGTTGGTCGTTCTATGGTGCCTTACTCAGAACGACCCAAGTTAACGTATAGTTTTAAGATATTAGATGATTCTTCGGTGAATGCTTTAGCAATTCCTGGCGGATTTGTTTACGTCTATAAAGGATTGCTCGATTATATGCCGGATGAAAATGTTCGTGCGGCGGTTATTGGTCATGAAATCGGTCATGTAGCGAAAAAGCATTCGGTGAATTCGATCGAAAAACAACTTGGGATTCAAATTGCTTTAGGTATTTTGGTGGGTGATCGCTATGGCACAATCCAAGGATTGTTTACGAAAACTTTGTTTGCTAGTTACAGTCGAGGGGACGAGCGGCAATCGGATGTAAAAGGCTTTGAATATTCGACAGCAGTTGGCTATAATCCATATAGCATGTTGATGGCGCTAAATCGCTTGGGGGCTCTTCCAAATCAAGGGAAAGCTGGGCTCTTTTCCGATCACCCAAACGCAGATGCACGAGTAGCCACCTTAAAAAAGGAAATGGCGAAACAGGGGATTCGGCCTTCTGTAGCAGAAAAAGATTCGAAAGCGAATTTAGAAGATGGTAAATGGAAGTGGCCTGTCATGGGTGCAGCAAATGGACTGGGATATGATGCTTCTTATCGAGCTTACGCTTTTGCTGGTCGGCTATCCATGCTAGATCGGTCAGGTAGCTTTGATGGAAGCAATGTGCGTTTGGTGGGCAATTCGCTTTATCATGGCCAGACTTATTTGATCGAGTTTTTTCCGGGCGATGCCGAGGCGGCAGGTATGGCTTTTGATAAATACCTAACTGAAATGCTTGGAGCGACAAAAAACTGGCCACGTGAAGCGGTCAAAACAAAGAAATAAAAAAAGAGCTGATTTGATTCAGCTCTTTTTTTGTATTTAATGATTGGTTTGCATTGCCGGTAGGAAAGTATCTTCCCAGTAGGAGCGTTCTCCATCAATTGCGCAGATGACAATGATTCGATAGTCATCTTGGGCACGCCAGCCAAAATAACGACCATAAAGAGGAATTCTAAATTGATGGGTATCACCGAGAAGGCTTCCGGCGCGGGTTGAGATCGGTCCGGAAGCAGTGTCGAATTCATGATAGCTACCGAGATAAGTCACCGAAATAGAGTCGGCTAGTTTTTGATAAACGGTAACAGGCCCTTTGGCAAGGTTTGCTTGAGTCCCATCTAACAGTTGTCGAAGTGTATTGTCAGGGTTACTGCCTGGGAAGAGCATGCTCCAGTGGTCGGGGCTGAAGTTTTCTCCTTTAATCCGAGTTGAGACGATAAAGGCTTGTTTGTAGCCAGTTTCGTCAGGAATAACAATCTGATAGAAAACCTGATCGCTCACTTCTTCGAGTTTTCCAAGTGAGTCAAAGAGGCCATTTAGAGAATCAGAATTTGTAGCATCAAAGGTGAGGTCGGCAAGAGTTTTAGAGGCAGTGGCACGACCTACTTCGCGGGCGGAGGCTCCTTCTGGTAAATTTAAAGTGAGTTCTTCAATTTGAACGGAGGCTCCGAAAGCCTGTGAGATCAAAAGGGTGGAACTGATAAGGAAGGCGCCCAGAAGTGTTGAGATTTTTTTCATGTTAAACTCCTTTCAAAAATGCAAAGTAAGACCTAGCTATTCTCTTTATTATGAATTCGCTAAGTGAGAGAAAAGTCCTGTTTGACATGGTACAATAGAGAAAGATGAAAAGCTAATTCTTTTTTGAATTAGGTGAGATAAGGAGATTTTACAAGCATGGAGACGAAAAAAGGTCGGGTCTTGATGGCAATGAGTGGTGGTGTAGATAGTTCTGTCGCTGCTGCATTGCTACTGAAGGAAGGCTATGAGGTGATTGGAATCACGATGCGCTTATGGGATGAAGAGGCAGAAAAGCCTGAATATAGCCGAACGTGCTGTGCAATCGACGATGTAAATGATGCAAGACGGGTTGCGGATAAGCTCGGAATTGCCCACTATACCCTAAATCTGAAAGACCGATTTAAGGGAGAAGTCGTGGGGGATTTTATCGAAGAATATAGCCAGGGGCGAACTCCGAATCCTTGTGTGGTCTGTAATCGATATCTGAAATTTGATGCGTTGATGGTGCGGGCTGAGCAACTCGGATGTACTCATGTCGCAACTGGGCATTATGCGCGAGTCGAGAAAGAGGGAGAACTTTATCGGCTTCGAAAAGGTGTGGATTTTGCGAAAGATCAATCCTATGTCTTGTATCACTTAAATCAGGAAACTTTACCGAAAGTGCTTTTACCATTGGGTGGTATCGCAGATAAAGAAACTACTCGGAAAATGGCGGAAGATTTGGAGCTTACGGTGGCGCATAAACCAGATAGTCAGGATATTTGCTTTATCCCCGACGGAGACTATAAAGAATTTTTGCTACGCCATGCACCTGAGCTTAAAAAACCAGGGAAGATTGTGCTGGCTGATGGGACTGTGCTTGGCCATCACGATGGCTTAGCCTTTCATACGGTCGGACAACGAAAAGGGCTGGGGATTGCTTGGAAGGAACCGCTCTATGTGCAGGAGCTTAATATGGAGCGAAATGAATTGATTGTCGGCCCGCAAGAAGGTCTCTGGTCAATTGGTTTGATTACCGAGGATGCTCATTTTGTTGAGGAGAATCCAACTGTGGATGAACCGATTCGAGTGACTGCGAAAATTCGCTATTCCGCCAAAGAAGCTACGGCTACGCTGAAATTGCTTGATACAGGCAAGATGGAGATTTTATTTGACGAGCCACAACGGGCGATCACGCCAGGTCAGTCGGTAGTTTGCTATCAAGGTGAGTATGTCGTCGCTGGTGGGAAAATTCGCGAAGCCTTTTCCAAATAGAGGTTATTTAGTTCTAAATTGTGTTAGAATAAAAATGAATAAAAAATAGATTTAAATTATCTCGAGGAGGTTTTTTGATGTTTAAAGAATTCAAGGAATTTGCGATGAAGGGCAATGTTATTGATCTTGCTGTCGGGGTCGTTATCGGTGGTGCTTTTGGTAAAATTGTAGCGTCTTTTGTGTCGGATATGCTGATGCCGTTGATTGGCGTGGTCCTGGGACGAGTTGACTTTAATAATTTATATGTAGTTCTAGCCGGACCGAAAGGGCCTTTTGTCAGTTTAGCTGAGGCGCAGCAGGCGGGCGCGCTGACTTTAAATTATGGTAGATTTATTAGTAGCATTTTTGATTTTGTAGTGATTGCTTTTGCTATTTTTCTTTTTGTACGGATGATTAATCAGATGAGACGGGAAGAAGCGGAAGCTGCTCCTGCGACGAAAGAATGCTCGTTCTGCTTTACTGAAATTCCGATTAAAGCAGTTAAATGCCCGAATTGCACAGCAGATTTAAAGTAACTAACAAATAGAAAAACGGTTGCAACTTCAAGTTGCAACCGTTTTTTGTTTGATTTATTTATTTCCGGCCGATCCAGTAATAAACTGCGCCTAGCCCAAATCCACCGACGATGTTTCCAAGGGTGACCCACAGTAGGTTGTGGAGCGCACCGAACAGTGAAATGGTTGGCGGGTGGGGAATCATCAAGGCTGTTGCAAAGACTGTCATATTTGCGACGCTATGCTCAAACCCTGTGGTGATAAAGGCGAATAGACACCAGAAGATCATGATGAGCTTGGCGGTCTCTTCTTTAAGCCTTAGGGAGCAGATCACAGCTAGACAGACTAGGATGTTACAAAGTACACCCCGAAAAAAAGCCGAAGCCGGTGAGAGGGCCATTTTAGCTTGTGCTGTTGTAGTTATAAAACCTGAAATCTCGGGGATTCCGAGCTGAGTTCCTACATACAAAGCTGAAACAAGAACGGCTCCACTTAGGTTGCCTAAATAGCTGTAAATCCATAAAGAAAGAGTGCTTCCTAGGGTGATTTTTCGACTTAAGAGGGCAGGAGCGGAGAGCAGATTGTTTCCTGTGAAGAGCTCTGAACCTGCCATAATGACTAAGCTTAACGAAATGCCGAAGCTCAGTCCCATTAAAATACGATAAGTCATTCCGCTTGGCTGGGTGAGGCCGCCGATTGTCATGATTAACAAAATTCCAAGGCCGACATAGAAGCCCGCTAAGAGAGAGGCAATGAAGTAACGCGTGGGGCTTTTTAAAAGAAGAGTTACTTTAGCAGTTCCGGCTTCGGTCAATTTGGCTGAAAGCTCTTCGTACATAATCATTCATCCTTCGTTTGAGGATTTTCAAGTCATGAATTGAGTAATTGATTCATCCAGTTGGCACTATCTTTAGCGGCGGAAGGTCTTCCTAGGGCAAGGGCGTTTTCAGAAAGGCTGACGAGAGAAGATGGGGTGCGAAGCAATTCTTCGATTTTTCTAGGAATATCTTTTACCCGATGAAGCGATATCGCTGCACCGTGTTTTTCGATGAATTGAGCATTGTCTTCTTCTTGTCCGGCACGTCCTGGGAGCAGAAGTAAAGGGGTTCCTCGTGAGAGGGCTTCACTAGTCGTTAAGCCGCCAGCTTTGGAGATCAATAGATCGGCAGACTCCATATATTCAGCGATTTTGTCGGTGTAACCAAGGACTGTTAGGTCGTGTTTGGTATGACCGATCAGATTTTTCATCTCTTCTTCAAGGGGTTGGTTTTTGCCAGCAATGAATGTGACTTTACATGGGACTGATAAGGATTCGAGTGTCTGATAGGCTTCTTTAAGTGGCCCCATTCCCCAACCGCCGCCAGCAATCAGTAAGTGAAGCTTGGCCTGTTGTGGCTGTGGAATTGGCGGTGCCCAAAATGGTTCAGAAATCGGGATACCGGTCGCATGAATTTTGTGACTTGGAATTCCGATTTTTATTAATTTTTCGGCTTGTTCCTCATGGGGGACACAATACAGATCAAGGCCTGTATCCGCCCAAAGCTCATGAATTACAAAATCAGTAACGATTCCGGCAAGAGGCAACGAGAGTTGCCCTTTCTTTTTAAGCCAGGAAGCTGCATTCGCTGGGCTGGGATGAGTAAAAGCGAGGCCATGAATCTCTTTGCCCTCATTTTCGATCAATTGCATAAGCCGTGCTTTCATACTCAAAGCGCATTGAGTTCGAATCAGTGAACCCGTTAGATTAAAATCACTGATTCGATACAAAAATTCATAAGACCAAGGGGCGTGTT
>JAGOZY010000041.1 GCA_018058445.1 Negativicutes bacterium
ATACATGGTATTATAGAATTGTATCTTTTTTACAAACATCAAACTTATTTTAGGAGAGATTTTTTATGCTAAAAAAAGCTCGATTAATCAACATCTTAGTCTTAGTCAATCGAAACGGAATCATTACTTCAACAAGCCTCGCCAATACTTTAGGTGTCTCTGATATGACCATCCGTCGCGATTTAGATGAGCTCGAGAAAAATTCACGCCTAATTAGAATTCATGGTGGTGCTGAAAGCTTATCTTACAATATCAAAAACGAAATAGATCACGAAGAAAAACAAACTATTCATCGCTCTGAAAAATTGGAAGCCGCTGAAATTGCCGCTTCATTGATCGAAGAAAGTGATTCTATTTTCCTAGGCTCTGGCAGCACGATTGAGCTAATGGCGCAATTTATAAATTTGAGGTTTATTCGAATAGTTACAAATAGCTTGCCCGTTTTTGAAAGCTTTAGAAATAAAATGGACTCCTATGAAGTCATTTTGATTGGGGGGAACTTTCGCCCCAAAACAGGTGCCTTTATTGGTGGAATTGTACAGGAAGCACTTGAGAAATTATATTTTTCCAAATGTTTTATCGGTGTAAATGGCATCTTTGAAGAAGATCTTTACATGGCTGGGGCAGAAGAAGCACGGTCTCAACGAATTGCTTTAAATAATTCCGTTAAACGATATATTGTTGCCGATTATTATAAAGTCCATCGAAGTGATTTCTATAAATTTTATAAACTTTCTGATGTAACAGGGATCATCACCAACAAGGCACTCTCAGCGGAGCTGCAAAACGTATACTCTCAGTATACTAAAATGATTATAAGTAAAAACTAGGTAGATAAAGTAAGAAAAGCCTCCTATGTAGGAGGCTTTTCTTTATTCTTCTTTGCGCTCAGAAAGCTCTAATAAAATACCACCAGTTGCCTTGGGGTGAACGAAAGCAATACTTGCTCCGCCTGCTCCATAACGAGGCTTCTCATCAATAAGACGAACACCTTTTTCTTTTAAATCCGCCAAAGCAGCTTCAATATTGTCTACTCGTAAAGCAATATGCTGAATTCCTTCACCACTGCGATCAATATATTTGGCAATCGGTCCTTCTGGATGAGTAGATTCCAAAAGTTCTAACTCACTATCCCCAAGTGGATAAAATGTGACTTTTACTTTTTGTTCATCTACGGTCTCTTCGCCGCTATCCTTTAGACCAAGAATCTCTGTATAGAATTTTTTTGCAGCTTCCAAATCTTTTACTGCAATGCCGACATGATCAATCCGAGTTACTTTAAAGCTCATAATTAACTCCTCCTGTTTGAATAATAATAATCTATTAAGAATTATTCTTTAATTTGATTATACTCTTCTTTAGGAGCCATTGCAATTATTTTTAACTATCTTTCTTATCAATTCCAATATTCATACTACCACTACGCAGACCGGCTAAATCAAGAGTCACGTAGTCAAAGCCTAGTTTTTTGATTTCCTGTGCGACCTTTGACGCAATAACAGGCTCTACCAATTTGAACAGTTCTGCTGGCGACACCTCAATTCGCGCCCATCTACCATGGTGTCGAACTCGCAAAGATCCACTAATAAACTGCCGAAGAATTTCTTCAGCTTTTTCCACTTGGGCTAAGTTTTCTTTTGTAAGAGAAATCCCATAAGCAATACGCGAAGCCAGACAAGCTGCACTTGGGCGATCCCAGGTTGGCAGCCCGAGCTCTTTTGATGCAAGTCGTACTTGGTTTTTTGTCCAGCCTAAATCTTTGAGTGGACTTTGAATTCGTTCGCCTAGTTCTTCAAGCGCTTTGAGTCCGGGCCGATAGTCTCCCAAGTCTTCGGCATGAGTACCCTCGATGATAATAGGATATCCCGCCTCTTCTCCCCATTTTAGTAAAGCTTCAAAGCGAGATTTTTTGCAATGATAACAACGATCTGGTGCATTTACAACGAATTTAGGTTCATCAAACTCTGGTGCATCTAAAATAACATGTTTTGCTCCAACATGTTCAGCAATTCGCGCCGCATTTTCTCGTTCTTCTTCTGTTAACGTTGCGGAGCTTGCGGTAATCGCGACGACTTTCTCCTTACCGAGGGCTTGAATCGCAGCTACCAAGACCAATGTGCTATCCACACCACCGGAAAATGCAACGATGACAGGGCCTAATTTTTTTATATATTGTTTTAAACTTTCCAACTGATTTTCTTTTAACCCGGTCATCCTCGAACTCCTCCAAACTTTCTTACCTAAACCGAAGCTTCTTATTTAATAATTAAAAGAGGACATTTCATATTTTCTAATAAGGCTGTGCTGATACTTCCCAGAACAGCTCCTTTTATTCCACCCAAACCACGAGCTCCAATTATCACCAGATCTGGCTGCATCTCTTGGCAGAAGTCGAGAGCTTTTTCAACAGGGCGACCAGTCACCAAACGAAGATAAAGTTCTATTGTCTCTGGAAATAAGGCTTTCGCCTCTTCTAAGATCTGGCGTCCTTGCGCGCGACTCTCCTCTAAAACGACTTCCGGCGTATAGTCACTTTTTAATGTTGAAACCGCATTAAGCCGACTATCTAAATTCATCACATGGATGATTTCTACAGTTGCTCCTACTGCACTAGCAAGCTCTGCGGTGTATTTTGCTGCTCGCATCGAAGGGTCCGATCCATCTACAAGTACTGCAAACTTCTTCATTGCCAGTCCTCCTTGCCTTTTTGAGGTTTTACCTATCTCGTTACTTTACATTTTACCACATCATTCTTTTCTTTTACCTATATAAATAGAAAACGACCCTTCACACAGAAAGGTCGTTTCGACTGATCGTAACCTTACTTATTTTATAACCAATACCGGACATGTTGCATGTTCGACTAGATAGCTACTCACACTACCCAAAACCAGACCTTTGAAGAAGCCTAATCCACGGCTTCCCATTACAATCAGGTCTATTTTATTTTCCTCACAGAACTCTAGCGCAACATCTGTCGGAACACCAATCTCAAGATGGGCTTTCACTCGCGTTCCAACTGCAAAACCAATCGAGGCTTCTTTTAGGATCATAGCACCTGCTTCTTCTAAGTCTTTTGCGACTTGATCAGGAACATAACCACTCGTGACAGGCGTAAGGGAAGCAATTTCAGCTCCTAAATTTACCACATGCAAAAGATCAACTGACGCTTTCGATACTTGGGCCATGTAAGCCGCATATTCTAAAGCACGTTTTGAATTATCCGATCCATCCACTAAAACAAGGATTCGTTTGATTTTTTCCATCTGTCATCCCTCCGAACCAGCAATTAAAGCTGGTAGATTAGGTTTCGAAAGAATCAAGAAATTTTCTTCACCCGTAAATCTTGTGACCGAAGAAAGAAAGATCTGATTCCTCCTAGTAAGCATAGCATAGCTATAGCGAAAAAACATCCTCAAAAGACAATACATCCGGCTTTAATTCGATTAATTTAATCAAAATATCTTTAAAAAATTATTTTTTGATTTAAATATCCATTATTTCATACCTGAAGTGCCCCAAAGTTCCTAAGTTCGCTTAAGAATCTCTGCGGGCACACCTTCGGTAGCTAACACTTTTTCTACTCGGCTAGCTTCCTTAGAGCGAATCGCGACAACCTCACCTGTAATCCATGCGTCATTGGTTGAAGCCACTTGATCTGCACGAATTCACCACACTTTACTAATAACTAAAATGTCAGCTAATACACCAATAATCTAGATCCTTATGATTCCAGCTCAATTTCGCCAACCCGTTGCTCATCTTAAGATGCCTCTTCTTGCCTAGAATAAATCCTTGCGCAATATTCGAATGGTTTTTTCCATTTCGTCGATCTGCTCTTTCACCTTCATAGTTAAAAGAGGAAGCACTTCGCGACCTTCTTTGGTAATTTGATAAATCCTTTTGCTTCTACGATCTGGGTGTTCCCACTCACTTATAACATATCCTCTTTCTTCAAGTAGACGTAGAAGCGGGTAAAATGCATTTGGATTTGGAGTCATGGTCCCCTCACTTCGTTTTTTCATCTCTTCTGCCATTCGGTTGCCATGCGCAGGCCCAGAGTCTAAAAATCGTAAAACATATAAGGCAATAATTCTTTTCACCCACGTTTTTTGGGAGCTAATCTCTTTCATAATCCCTCCATGTTGATATTAATATAGAACTAATTTAGTTTATCAAAAAAGCCTTCTAAGCTCAAGATTCGTAATTTTATCTAAAGATAACCAGCTAATATTACTCAAAAAAGATTCCAATTCCTTCCATTTAGATTTATCATTGTAGTAACTGTTCTTTTATCTGAAGTATCTGTGTTTAAAAAAATAGTTGAAGAACTCTTTATTACTCTAGAAATGGGCTTTTATCCGCTCGTCTTAGAAAGGAGCATGTTCATGCACGAAAGATTTTTCCGAGAAGTCCAGCAGCTTTTTCTAACTTCGTTCTTTTTTTTAGTGCTGCTCATGACTCTTCGGCTTATATTTATTCTTATTTATCAAAGTCACTGGAGTTTTAGCGGCGATGAATTTGTCTCAATCCTTCAATATGGCTTTTTGATGGATCTAAAAAGCAGTCGCTTTCCAATTGGTAGCTTTGTCCTTCTAGTTACACTCCCAGCGATATTTAATCTCTATCGCACCAACTGGCTACGCCACACTAGAAACTTTGTTATTCTTTTTTGGCTGTTTGTGATCACCTTCCTTGGCTTTGGACGAATTATTTATTACGGTTATTTCAAAGCCACTTTCAATCACTTTCTTTTTCAAAGCACTCACGAAGATCCTTGGGTTCTGCTTTCAACTCTTCATCATGACTATCCCTTCTGGTGGCTTTTTCCAGTATTTCTTATCGCTCTATTCTTTTTCTTTAAAGCTTGGTCGCTCATCAGCGAAAAATTTCTCTATCCCCTTCCAATCTTTCGTCATTCTTATCAAAAAGGGCTTTTTTCTTTTCTTCTTCTTCTCTTCACTTTTGGAATTTATACTCAGTGGGCAACTGCTGAATTCACTTTACGATCCAAGCCCTGTGACTGGGAAACCATCGAAGTCCTTCCGGTCAGTGCATTTGCTCGCGAAGCTATCTTAGATGATTTCGAAGGTTTATCCCGGGCGCGAACCCAATACAAGGCCTTTAGCCAAGCTTCTTTTGAAAAACTATCCTATGAACAAATGCACGCGTATCTTTCTTTAATCCAGGATCCTAACCAAATCGATAATCAATCCTTGACGGAGCTTGAGCCTTTCTTTAAACGAAAAGCAGCAGGTCGAAAGATCCCGAAGCCTTCTCATATTTTTATCATTGTCGGTGAAAGTTATAGTCAATGGCCACTTCTCCCTTCGTATGAACAAATGCATTTAGCTGATGGAGTTAAGAAAATTGTAAATCAGCCGAATAGCCTCTGGTTGCAAAATTTCCTCTCTAATAGCACATTTACAAAAGCCGGCCTTACACCAATTGTGACAGGCTTAACTGGCATCGCACTTTCACCAAATCACGAACGAGAAACTTACCGCGCCCCTTATGGAACGGCTCTCGCACCACAACTTTCTGCTCTAGGCTATCAAAGTCATTTTTGGTACGGTGGACCTGGAAGCTGGGAAGAAATTCGTCCCTACACACTTGCTCAAGGCTTTTTCCAATTTCATGGTGTAGGCGATCCAGGGATGCCATCCGCAGATAAATTAACCTATTGGGGAGTTCCTGACCGTGATTTGTTTGACGGTATTATCACAAATCTACCTAAAGATATTCCAACCCTTAATGTTATTCTAACGACAAGCAATCACTCACCCTTTAATGTCGATATCGTAGCGGAAGGATTTCCGCGTGAACAAATACGCGCCTCACTCCCATTGGATAAGCAAGATGATGATGCTCTGATCAATCAATTAGGCCATTTTTGGTACGCAGATCAACAAATTTCGCGTTTTATTGCTACGATGAAAGAGCAATATCCAGATAGTTTATTCATCATCTTGGGCGATCACCCTGATCGAATGACTAATCGCCCGGTTCTTTCTTTATTCGATAGTGAAACCATTCCTTTCATTATTCACGGACCCGGAGTCACTCCTGACCTCATTCCACCTGGTACCGCTGGTGGTCAGATGCACTTGATTCCAACCCTGATTGAACTTATCGCCCCAAAAGGGTTTGTCTACTATTCGCTTGCCCCGTCCCTGACAACTGGAACTTTAGAGGGATTCAGCTCTGAATTCTGGATCACGGGAAAAGAAATCGGCTCCAGACGCGAACATCGCACAGAGCCTGTCTCATACCCTGTTGAAGTCCCTAAAAACGCTCGTAATGCCGAGTGGGAAGATGCAGTTTTGGATTGCTCTTGGTGGAGAATTTATAACGGCAACACTTTACAAACTCCTTAATTCTCTTTACCTCACTTTGTAAAAGGGAGGTTTCTCATGATTAAAAAGGTTCGCAGCTTGACTATGCAGACCAAGATGATTCTGCTTATTTGTCTTGTTGTTTTTCTGGCGCTTTTTGTCGCCCATCTTTTGATTACTCGTACTGTCGAGGATGATATCCGAAAAGAAGCAGCACTGAAAGCAAATGACATCGCTCAAATTGCTGCTCAATCGCCACTTCTAATTGAAAATTTACAAACGGCTGACAACGAGTCGATGATTCAAAATTATGCAGAATCTTTAAAAGAAGCTGCGCGAGTTGAATTTGTCGTTGTTTTCGATATGGACGGCATGCGTAAGTCCCATCCCGACTATCAGAAGATCGGACAACATCTCGTCGGTGGCGATGAGATGCCAGTTTTTCGTGGTCAGTCTTACGTCTCGTCCGCAGAGGGAACGTTAGGACGATCCATCAGAGCTTGGCGACCGATCTATGATCTAGAGCATAAGCAAATTGGTGGGGTTGTTGTTGGTATCTTGCTAAGCGATGTAGATCGATCCGTTGCTAGAAGCCAGATTGCCATTTATTGGGCCATGATTCTTGCGCTAATCACTGGTATCATCGGGGCTGTTCTTCTTTCGCGAAGTATCAAGAAAACTCTTTTGGGCTTAGAGCCTTCTGAAATTGCTCGCTTGATCGAAGAGCGAAGTGCGATCTTACAGTCGGTTCGGGAAGGCATTCTCGCGATTGACAAAGATGGACGACTTACTGTTGTTAATGATGAAGCTCGACGGATTTTAACAAAATCGGGAATCCTTGGTAATCCTTTAGGCCAGCCAGTCGACGAATGGATTCCACATACCCGTCTAAGAGAAGTCGTTCAATCCGGTTTACCGGAGTTTGATCAAGAACAGGAAATTAACGATACCGTCATTTTAACAAATCGAATTCCCCTAAAAGATGGGGATAAAGTTGTTGGAGCGATGGCGACTTTTAGGGATCTCACAGAAATACGAAAACTCGCTGAGGAACTAACTGGTGTAAATCGCTATGCCGAAGCTCTACGGTCGCAAGCTCATGAGTTTTTAAATAAGCTTCATGTCATTTTCGGACTGGTTCGGAATAAAAATTATGATCATCTTGCTGAGTATCTGGCAAAAGTAGTGGAGGAAAATCAGGCAGAGGTCGAGTTTGTGAATGAGCGAATTCAAGATCCTATTCTCGCCGGTTTCTTACTTAGTAAACTAAGCAGAGGTCGGGAACTTGGTGCGACACTGCGCATTAATCCAATCAGTGCCTTACCACCATCGCCATCACCAGAAGTAACTTATGGCCTAGTTACTCTTTTAGGTAATTTAATTGATAATGCTTTTGATGCAGTCCAG
>JAGOZY010000042.1 GCA_018058445.1 Negativicutes bacterium
AAAGGAGCACAAAGCAAAATTTCTCGATCGGTCACATCGGCGACGAGAGGGAGAAATTCTTCTAAAAACTGCTTAGTCTCCTCTGGATTTTTATACATTTTCCAATTTCCTGCTAATAACGGAGTCCGCATGACAAAACTCTCCTTTCCAGCCTATTCTATTGATCAGCCAAGGCAGCAATGCCCGGCAGAGATTTACCTTCGAGAAATTCTAAAGATGCGCCGCCACCAGTTGAAATATGGCTGATTTTATCCGCTTGTCCAGATTGCTCAATCGCTGCGACAGAATCACCACCACCAACGATTGTGACTGCATTCTTAGCATTGGCAACCGCATGAGCAAGTGCCATGGTACCGCCAGCGAAGTTTGGCATTTCAAAAACCCCCATTGGACCGTTCCAAACGATGGTCTTGCAAGTCGCAAGGGCGACTTTAAACGTAGCGACCGAGTCTGGCCCGATATCGAGTGCCATCCAGCCTTTGGGAATCTCAGAGTCAGCAACCACTTTAAAATTAGCGTCTGCAGCAAACTTATCAGCGACAACTAAATCGGTCGGTAAAAGAAGCTGAGTCCCAGTTACTTCTGCTTTGGCCATTAATTCTTTTGCCAATTCAATTTTGTCAGCTTCAACAAGTGACGCGCCAGTTTCATAGCCTTTTGCTGCTAAGAAAGTATTGGCCATTCCACCACCGATAATCAAAACGTCTGCTTTATCAAGCAAGTTTTCAATAACCGCGATTTTATCAGAGACTTTTGCACCACCGATAATCGCTCCATAAGGACGTACTGGATTCCCGACTGCCTGTCCTAAGAATTGAATTTCTTTTTCCATCAGTAGTCCTGCAACCATCGGCAGGTATTTAGTAATACCTTCAACCGAAGCATGAGCCCGATGAGAGACGCCAAATGCGTCATTTACACCAATATCAGCAAGCTTTGCAAGTTGGGCCGAGAACACTGGATCATTGGCTTCTTCTTCTGAATGAAAACGAAGATTTTCGAGAAGCAATATTTCACCTGGCTGTAAAGCAGCCGCGGCAGCTTCGGCTTCCGGGCCTACACAGTCAGATGCAAATTTAACTGGTTTTTCAAGCAATTCGGAGAGTCGGTCTGCAACAGGTCGCAAAGTAAACTCTTGGTTTACCTGACCTTTGGGGCGACCTAAGTGACTGGCTATAATCACTGCCCCACCCTTGACTAGTAAAGCTTTCAACGTTGGCAAAGTGGCTCGAATACGGGTATCATCCGTGATTTGTCCAGCTTTATCCTGGGGAACATTGTAATCTGCCCTTACAAAGACTTTCTTTCCCTTGACAGAAATATCTTGAATTGTTTTCTTCGACATGGAAGTCCTCCTCTACTTTTCTGGACTTGGTTTGGTTTCCCAGTAAAAATAGCTGAGACTGCGGTCTGCTTTTTAAGAAGCAAAACCGCAGTCGCTAATCATTAAATTCCTTTTTTACCCATGTAGATCGCAAGGTCAACTACACGATTAGAGTAACCCCATTCGTTATCATACCAAGAGACGACTTTCACCATGTTTCCTTCGATAACCATTGTGCAAAGTCCATCAACGATCGAGGAGTGTGGATTGTGGTTGAAGTCTTTAGAAACTAAAGGTTCATCTGTGTAGTCCAAAATCCCTTTCATGGGGCCAGCTGCTGCTGCTTTCATTGCGTTATTAATTTCTTCAGCAGTAACAGTTTTTTCAAGTTCTGCCACCAGATCAGTGACCGAAACGTTAGGGGTTGGTACCCGGAGGGAGAAGCCATTTAGCTTTCCTTGAAGCTCTGGAAGTACCAGTCCGACAGCTTTTGCTGCGCCAGTCGTTGTTGGAATAATCGATACCGCAGCAGCGCGCGCACGGCGGAGGTCAGAATGAGGAAGATCTAGAATCTGTTGGTCGTTGGTGTAAGAGTGAACGGTTGTCATCATCCCACGTTTTACACCAAAGTTGTCATTTAGCACTTTTGTAAATGGTGCCAAGCAGTTTGTTGTGCAAGATGCATTCGATACAACGTGATGATTTGCTGGGTCATATTTATCTTCGTTAACACCGAGAACAATCGTTAGATCTTCACCTTTAGCTGGAGCGGAGATAATGACTTTTTTGGCTCCTCCTGCTAAATGAGCGGCGGCTTTAGCCCGATCTGTGAAATGTCCAGTTGACTCAACGACGATTTCCACACCAAGTTCACCCCAAGGCAATTCGGCTGGATCGCGTTTTGCCAGTACTTGAATTTTTTTGCCGTTAACGATAATCGCATCGCCATCGACTTTCACTTCAGCATCTAGAATGCCATGAACAGAGTCATACTTGAGAAGATGAGCCAAAGTTGCTGCATCGGTTAGATCATTTACTGCTACAATGTTGACCTCTGGGTTGTTTAAAGCTGCCCGAAATACGTTACGACCAATTCGACCAAATCCGTTAATTCCTACTTGATATGCCATGTGAATAGCCCTCCTCTATTTTACTTATAAATTTTACTATTCTCTATAGTTAACCTTTCTCTATCTGAAAGGAAAAACCCTTGCTACTCTTTTAATAATTTTGCAATGGACCAAGCTGCCCCTTCATCAATGACCAATGTATGTTGTCCACCAGACCTGAGTACTGCCAAGATCGCGTTTGCTTTGCTACTGCCACCAGCCACTGCCAAAACAAAATTGATCTTTCCGAGGTCATTTAGCTTCATACCGAGGCTCCCTGTATCGTAGACCGGCTCACCATCTGCTCTAAAATAGTAGCCCATCGCCTCGCCAACTGCACCGTTTTCCTGAATTTTTTTAAATAATTCCGGGCTGGTATGCCGCCTTCTTGCCATATCTTCCGAACGACCAATTCCTTGAATTAGAATATCGGCCTTTCGAATTAGCTTTGCCACTTCACCCATCATCGGGTCGGCTTTTAGCACGAGATCCACCGTTTCTTCTGTAAGACCATCGGGCATATGAATCATCCGATAAGAACCACCTAAACCGTGAGCTAGTACAGCTGCCACTGTATTCGCCTGTACTTCCACATTTTCTCCTAGGCCTCCGCGAGCCGGAACTACAATTACGCCAGGAGTTGGACGGTTTACTGCCTTAGCAACCTGAGCCAAAGTGGAGCCACCACCTACTGCAACAACAGAGTCTGATTTCAAGTGTTTTGCTAGCACACTCGCTCCAGCTCTACCGAGTTCTTGAAGTACTGATACATCTTGATCACTATCACCTGGAACAATGAGAACTTCCACAAGTTTCAGTTGCTTTTCAAGGTCTCTCGCCAGACCATTTAAGCCAGACATTTGTCCGACATAGTCAGCTAAGACCTCCAGAGCCTGTTCACCGTCAGGAGTGAGCGAAACTCCGCTATTACCGGAATAAACAAATCCAGCTTCTCGTAGAAATTCAATATGGTGCCTTGCAGTCCGCTCTGAGATACCAAGGCGAGTTGCAAGCAGCCGTCTCCCCTGCGAGCCTTCGTGTCTAAGTTGCCTTAAAATCCCATAGCGTTCACGGATAATCTCAACGGCTTCTGGAACCAGACGCCGTTGCCATTGTAGCCATTCTTCCATGGTCACCTCCGCATTGTTCGGGTCGTTTTTGTCCCGCTCGGATAATAATGTCCCGATTCATTTATAGGATACCATCTTTTTATTAATTCGCCAAGAGCTTTGGCTTTCCTCCTAGCTAAATTCGTTTTTAGAGAATTAAAAATCCTGCTCGCATCTTTTGCGAGCAGGATTTTTTGTTTAGTTAGGATTTAGAAGCAAAGGAGCTGATGAATTTCAGGTATTCATCTTTGCTTAAGAGAGGTTTATGCTCAGCCATGACTTGCTCAATTTCTGCGCCATCATCATAAAGTAGATCGATGATTGTCATTGCCATCGCTTGGGCGGTTTGCACATAAACCAGCTTTTGGTCAAAAACTTCGTATTGTTTGCCATGAAGAGTACCAAATACGCCGCCAATCCAAGGATGACAGACTGGCATAATATGGGATAAATCGCCTGTGTCTGTGCTTCCAGACATATGTCCGGCAATCCATACTCGGTCTTCACCAACAAGCTCTTCGGCATTTGCTCGATAGAATTTGTTTAAATTATCATCGTTGTAGAGTGGAAGATATCCGGGTAAATCTTGAATTTCAACTTCCGCTCCAACTGCCATCGCTCCAGCTTTAAGAGCTCGATTGATTTTCACATTCGCGTCTTTAAGTGCATCAATGCTTGCCGCCCGGACATAGCTTTCCATTCGGACATCACTGGGCACTACGTTGACCAAGTCACCCCCTTGGGTGATGATCGGATGAAAGCGAACGTAATCTTTTTCTTGGAAAGTTTCCCGCTGGGCATGAACGCCCATGATTCCCATCATTGCCGCATTGAGTGCATTGATTCCGGCGTGAGGAGCCGCAGCCGCGTGTGCAGCTTGCCCTTTATAACGAATCAATTTTCCAATAAAGCCATTACTGGTTGTGGAAAGCTCCATAAAGCCTTTATTTTTTGCTTTTCCTTCGGCAGCATTTTCGATTCCTTCTACTCCGGTCACATGAATTTGAAGTGCCATATCAACGTCATCAAACGCTCCGAGTCGAATTAGTTCTGGTTTTCCACCGATATATTCGATTTTACCTTCTTCGCGTAAGCGATTTCTGTAAGTAATTTCGACATATTCTTCCGCCGGTACGGCAAAGAGAACGACATCGCCAGCTAGCTGATCCATGACACCGGAATCTCTTAGGCCCATTCCAACAGCTGCCATTGCAGCAATCTGAACGTTATGACCGCAACAATGGGCTGCGCCAGTCAGAGGGTCAGCATTCGGATGATCTGGGCAAACGACTGCATCAAGTTCGCCGATAACAGCAATGGTTCGCTTCGATGATTTACCTTTCATGCGGCCTTTAACACCGGTAAGTGCCAGTCCCGTTTCGTAAGGGACTCCGAGGCTTTCAAAGCATCGCTCTACTTTTGCGGCGGTTTTCGATTCTTTGTAGCCGAGTTCCGGCTCATTAAAAATGGATTCGCCTAATTGAATAATGTCCTCTTTTCGAGCTTCAATCGCGGCACAAACTTTTTTCTTAAGTTCTGCTTTTGTCATATCCTTTATCCTTTCACGGTTTATTTATACGCTTCTTTATTCCTTAGATAACCCCTTCCCATTTTAAAGCAAAATGAGCAATAATGGCGGCAAAAATAAAGGTTCCGGAAAATACTGCCAAAGCCACGGGAACAATACGCCAAGATAGTTTTTTAAAGATCTCTAGGTCTTTTCCGACTGAGAGTCCTGCGTAAGCTAAGATTGGCGTAGCAATCGCCATGAAAGCGACTTTATTAGTCACTTTGAGAATCCATTCATGTCCTGGGAAGATTGAGCTTGACGCTAAAATCGCTAAACTGGTGACCCAGGCAACAATTGGAATTTTATTGAGTACAGGAATTTTCGCAATCACAATCCCTATAATACCAATAATCACAATAACACCCATTCCAATAAGCGAGTCCATGAGGGGGGCGTCTAGTTTCGCACTATATCCAACAATATTCGCCGCTACCATGATTAGACCGACTAAAATAAAAACAAAAATTGCTTCCATTGTCCGCATTGTTAATTCCCCCCATCAATAGCATCTGGATCTTTTCGACCTAAGAGTCGGTTGAAAACATCGTATAATTTGATCGCAATTGGCAAAGAAATAAATAAAGCCACATAGATGCCGAGTACGCCGGAAAGTAGATTCGCTGCACCCGCATAAGCCAGAATCTCTTTTTCCATTGCTGGGTATGCGGCAACAATAGAGGCTGACGAGGCAGCTAGCATACTACCACTGCCAACACCAGCACCCATCGCCAAAGCATACGGATGAAGAATATCCAATTGTGCGACAGCACCAGAAAAAATCCCCAGCCAAAGCGCTCCGAAGATGGTTCCACAAATGTACATGGCCATAACTCCACGTCCTTCCGGGGAATCAAGTCCGTATTTTTCAGCAATAATCGCTACATTCCCTTCACGGTCAATTGAGTAGGTGGCTCCGATCGCCTCTCTCCCCATACCGAGAAGTACGGCGAGAGGTAGGCCTAATAGAATTGTACCGAAGAAATGGCCTAATTCTTGAGCAAGTAAGGCAAATTTGGCTTGGAAAAGTTGTGGCAACGCAGGACCCATACCTAAGCCAATTTTGACAAGCAGTAGAACCATCAAAGAGCCAAGAACGGTGCTCGCTGCACTCATATCTTTAACATTTAATATTTTCATCCGCGGCCAGCTGATAAATCCGCCAATTACCATCGCATACAGCATTGGAAAAAGAACGATAAGGCCATATTTAAAAGAACCTATGGACTCACTGATGATAACTACAATCAGAGCCAAAATATGTATTTTCCAGTTTTTTAATATTTCCATTTATTTCCTTCCCTTCTTTGTGCTCTCCGACCAACACTCTTTTTAGGTTGATCTTGATCGTTTTTCAAATTAACAATCTCATCCAAAACCCCTCCATCCCCCCGGTAAGAACATTCGTTTTTTTCAGCTACACTTATTGTAACAGATGAACTTCGTTTCAACTACTTTGACAAATTTTTCATTTTTCCTAATTAAATCGCTATCTCATGGGCTTGATTAATTCTCCCAGTGGTTTATTTTACTGACACTTACGTTATTTTACTGTTTTCATCAGTCTCCTCGAAAAAGACTTTCCCTCTCTAAGTCTCCTTTAAAAAAACTTCTCTTCGAAAAAATAGATAAAATAAAGAAAAAAGAAGACAAATTCTTATAAATTTGTCTTCTTTTTTTGGAATAATTTATTTAATTAAGTGTTTTTAAAATATACTATTCTTCACTCATCGCAATTTGGGCTTGAATATAAAGGGCGCATTCGATACGCTTTTTCTGCAATTCGCAAGCGAGTTCATACGGTTGATCGAGTGTGCCATGAAATTGCTCGGCGTTCGCATGACAGCCACCGCTACAGTGAAAACGCGCCCAGCAATTTCGGCAAGCTTCTTTTGTGAGTACATGAGTGTTCCGAAACTTTTCAACCCAGTGAGTCTGCTGAATTCCTTGCCATACATCACCGAGTTTATAATCTTCTCTTCCGACAAATTGATGGCAGGGATAAAGGTCTCCTTCTGGTGTTACTGCGGCATATTCATGCCCTGCACCACAACCGGACAAGCGCTTTTGAAGGCAGGGACCGTGGTACACTTCTAACAGAAAATGAAAAAACAAGAACGGATTTCCGTCAGCTCTACGTTTTAAGAACTCTTCGGCGAGAAAATCATATTCGGCAAAAAGGCCGGGTAAATCGGCTTCAGTGAAGGCAAGGGCTGGATCTTGGGTCACGACAGGCTCGACAGAAAGCTCTGTAAAGCCGATGTCGGCCATGTGCAGAACGTCGGCGGAGAAATCTTTATTAAGCGCAGTATAAGTACCTCGCAAATAATAATCTTTTTTCTCGGGTCGTCCAGCGATGACTTCTTTAAAACGCTTAACAACCGTTTCGTAAGACCCTTGGCCACCTGCATTTGGACGCATCCGATCATGAACGTCTTTTCTGCCGTCTAGGCTAAGTACCAGACTGATTCCTTCTTCATTGACAAACTGCTGGGCCTTTTCGTCCAAAAGAACTCCGTTTGTTGTCAGGGTGAGTTTAAATTCTTTTCCATGAATTTGGGCTTGCTCTTTGGCGTAAGCAGTTAGCTCTCTGACGACGCCAAA
>JAGOZY010000043.1:0-2550 GCA_018058445.1 Negativicutes bacterium
CCAATTACTTTTGGTGCAAACGCTACCTGCTCCGTTCGAAGCTGACGTCCCATCGCTTCTTCTACCAAATCAAGCGGAATCAACTGATTTGCTGCAGCGCGAGGAAACTCCCCTAAAACACGAACTCGAAAAACATCGCTATCTTTCCCATACTCTCGCCCCATGCTTTCCGGATATTTACGATCAACAAGAGGAGAATCCAAGCATGAAAAATGAAGGCATTCCCACTCATTTCGGCTTCGGTGATGACTTTCAAAAAAATAACCCGTCGTCTGAGTTGGATTCCCGCACATGACTACCCTTGCTGCCTCTGTCGAGAGAGCTCCTCTCGCTACTTCAAAGACCTTATTATAGACCCCGGATGCCTCATCAATAATAAAAAGTAATTCATCCGCATGAAATCCTTGTAAAGCATCTGGGTTCTCTGGTTTTGCCGTTCGCGCTACCGCAAACTGACTTCGCTCTGCCCCGGTCACTTCCACCCGATTTGTCGATACTTTTACCTGATCCCGCCACCATTCCGGCATACGTTCTCGCCACTTACCCACTTCCGCCCACAGCACATCTCTAAGTTGTGCCTGGGTCGGAGCAGTACAAGGTACCTTCGCATTGCGCCTTGTACATAAAAACCAAAGAACCAGCCACGCCAATGCCGTCGTTTTTCCTGTTCCATGACCACTTCGCACACTAACCTTCGCCCCAGGCCTCCCCGCCGCTTCTAGAAGCAATACTTGCTGCACAGTCGGCTCGCCTCCAAGCACTTTCTGGACAAAAAAGACGGGGTCTTTCTTCAAACGTCCCATTACCGACTTCCAGTCCACCTCAGACAAAAAAGCACCCCCAGACAAACTTCCAACCCATAATATACAAACAATACCTATAAATAACGTCTAACGCCATCCATTCAACTTCTTGACTAGTTCCCAATACCACCGATTCCACCATTTAAGCTTTTTCCTAGTCACGATCCCCAAGGGCAAATATACCCACCACTCTTCTTCTCTCAACATCCCTCAACCCTCCTAAATAAAATTGCCTAACTCTCTTCTACTCTTATCCTACCTGCAAACGACCCCAACAGAGCGCACATCATACACCCACAAAAATCCCCTGAAAAAACGCAAAGAAAAAAGCCGTTTGCTCTTGCAAAACGACTTTCCCACTACTCTATTCAGCTTTATTTTCTCTGATGACCTCTTCATAAATACAAATTAATTTTTCCAGAAAAGGTTTCAAATCATAGAGCCTTTTGATACGATTACGCGCCATTTTCCCCATCTGTTTTCGTATTCTTGGGTCTTCTAATTCAATGAGAGAGTCACCCAAAGCGCGAACATCAAAGCGAGGAATTAAAAATCCCCCTTCATTGGGGCCAATGACCTCATCCATCCCAGTCCCCGCATAGCCAACGACAGGCTTCCCCATCGCCATGGCTTCTGCTAATGCAAGACCAAAACTTTCTGCTCCCGACGGCAGCGCGATTACATCACTGCCTTCCAAAGCAGGCCTAACATCCAATTGATGACCTACCCAAATAACTCGATCTGCAACTCCTAGCTTTTCTGCCATTTTCTGCACTTTTCGAGTTCCTCCGTACCACCAATGGGCCTTACCTACGATCGCCAATCGCCAGTTTTTCGCCTCAGGTCGCGTCAAAACCTCTAACAGATCCATGTGACCTTTTCGTTCAGGCTTAAGAAGTCTTGCAACAATCCCAACCACATAAACATGCTCCGCTAAATTCCAGTTTTTTCGAATCCCAGCTCGCTGATTTTTCGGCTTAAAATAGTCACAATCTATTGCATTATGAAGAGTTATTACTCTTTCTGGCTTTAAAAAATCTGCGCCTCTTTCTAAAACCGCTCGGCGATTATAGTCACTCACAGACAAAACTCTCGCGGCCTCACCAAAGCTTTCAAGACGAGGCGGACGCAACCCGGTATGAGCAGAATAAATCCAAGGAATCCCAAAAGCCTTGACTGCCCCAGCAACAATCGGTCCTGCCGCATTTGAATGAGCATGAACTAAAATAAAATTACCATTTTTTAAAATCTGCTTTAATCGCCAAACCGCAACGAAATAGCCCCAACGAATCGGCAGCCAATGATGATGTATTCCCTCTCGTTCAAGCATTTTAGCAAGAGATCCTCCACCGGAAGCGACTTCCACCGACCACCCGTTAGATTTCAGTGCGCGCGCGACTTGAGTTACATGAGACTCTGCTCCACCAATATTCATTCGGGGAACAACTAACAGCACTCGCCGTAAATTTTCCATACTTGCTCCTTCATAAAAGCTACCAGCAAATTAGGCCTTTCAAAGTCTACTCAATCTACCTTCTAATAAACTTCTTCACATTCTTTTCCCACTGTCTTGCCCGCCCCATCCACGAATGAAGCACCGATACCTTCCAACGAAAGATCCCAGGCTCATCGCGGTCCGATACTCGCAACCTCGGCAACGCATACCAATCAATCTGATCCCAACGAGTCCCCTCAACAATTGCAACAGCGCCCAAATAGCCTGCTTCTTGAATCGCACTCTTAGCCA
>JAGOZY010000043.1:2650-7657 GCA_018058445.1 Negativicutes bacterium
CCAGGCTCATCGCGGTCCGATACTCGCAACCTCGGCAACGCATACCAATCAATCTGATCCCAACGAGTCCCCTCAACAATTGCAACAGCGCCCAAATAGCCTGCTTCTTGAATCGCACTCTTAGCCACTTCGTCAAAGTTACCATGAGGATAACAAAAGAACGGTACTTCCACGCCGACAATGTCTTCTAATGTTTTTTTTGACTCAACTAACTCATATCGAAGCTTTTCTTCACTTAGCTCTGTCACCCTTGCATGACTCATTCCATGACTTCCCACTTCAAATCCTTGCCGAATCCAATCTCTCAGGTCTTCGCCATTCATCAGCTCTGCATCTCGCCGCGAGTCTACACTTTCCCACGAATTTTTTCGACCAATTCCCTCAGCTACCATAAAAACAGTTGCCTTGGCACCATAGCGAGCCAGGAGTGGAGCCGCAAGTTCCCAATTGTCGCGATATCCATCATCAAAAGTTAAAATCACAGCCTTCGAAGGTACCGTTTGCCCTGATTGGACCAAATGATGCCACTCGGTTAGTCCTAAAGCATTAAAGCCATGATCTTCTAAATACTGAAGTTGAAGTTCAAAGCGCTCAGGCGATACGGTATTTCCGTCGCCAGGTCTATGCCCAATTCGGTGATACATCAAAATCGGCGGAATTTCCATCGCCCTTCACCCCCAAATACACCACTAATTACCCTCTATCTTACCACAAACTTGGCCTCTTTCATAACAAACAAGCAGTTATTTCGTTAGCTCTTATTTCATAAATGTCCACTACGACTCATTCCTCATCCATACCTGAAAGTAAATCGCTTAAGTTCATGGCAGCTCCCTCTTTTTTATCCCCCGACCCTTTAGCATCAAACTTGAGCTTTAACTCTACCAACTTGCCAATCGCCAAAGCTCCTCGAACTTGCGACTCTAGAGTCGGTGGTTTTTCGAGGTTGTCTTCCTTCAAACGATCTTCAAGAAAGGCAATCAATCGATCTAATCGTTTTATATCAACTACATCATCAACCGCTTTGGTCTGCTTTCTTTGCTTTGCGATCCACGTTCCCACCGCCTGATGACTCACACCCACACCACTAGGGATACTTCCATCTGCCAACAGTTTTTCAGTAATTTTTCTGATCGTCAGCCCATCATTTGCCAGCCTCAAGACTTTTTCCCCTAAATCATACTTATCAATTTTACTACGCGGCCCTCTACCCATTTGCCTCCTCCTTCCCCTATAAAAAAAGACCCCAAAGGGCCGAACATTCAAGTGAGGCAGTGCCGGAGGTAAAATCCTATTCTACCCTCCCCGGCCTTTCTATTTCCTGACAGATATTTATCCCGTCAGGTCACTAATACATTAGCTTTTCGCCCCAACTAAATCCTACCATCAAAAAGCTGATCAAAAACGCACACCACATCACGTAAAAATTCCTTACGACTTTCTACTCCCAACTAAAAGCTCCCTTTCGAAACTACGAAAGGAAGCTTTTGATTTCCGAGGAAGCTAGCGGCTTAAGCTTCTTTGCCACTTTTATACGGCAAAGGTATA
The DNA here is from genome assembly GCA_018058445.1 of Negativicutes bacterium. Taxonomy (GTDB): domain Bacteria; phylum Bacillota; class Negativicutes; order JAGOZY01; family JAGOZY01; genus JAGOZY01. The sequence goes on from JAGOZY010000043.1 coordinate 4,199, forward strand.
TATTGGACGCTTGTCCTGTTTGCATTATTTTGCGGATAAAGGGCCATAATGTCACAAACTTGGTTCTCAATATCCGTATTGATCGGCAAGCCAAATTGAGTTGCTTCCTCTGCCGTAATTGGATAATCATGGGTCCAGGTTCCTTTTGTCAGCATCTTGCCCAAAGACTCAGCATCCTCAGGCTTCATACGTTTATTCAGTAGTTTAACTACAAAATTTTGTGTCTGAAGAATTGCCTTACGGCTCATGTCCGCCAAAATCAACGTATTGTCATCCACTCGCCCAATTGGTTTCTCTTCTGCCACCTTAATAATCGAAGCAGCCGGATATTGACCTAATTGAGGATCTACTGGTCCTAAAACCGCATGAGGGTCCATCAGTATCTCATCGGCCGCCAGCGCAATTAACGTGCCCCCAGACATCGCATAGTGCGGTACGATCGCTGTCACCTTCGCGGGATGGGCTACCAAGGCCATTGCAATTTGCTCGGAAGCAAGAACCAGGCCCCCTGGCGTATGCAAAAGAATATCGATCGGTGTATCATCCGATGTTAGCCGAATCGCTCGCAGAATAGCCTCTGAGTCTTCAATATCGATATAATTGCGGGCAAACATTCCAAAAAAGCCGCTACTCTCCTGTCGATGAATGAGTGTGATAATTCGGCTGCCTCGCCTTTTTTCACAAGCCTGCAACGCAGCATAGCGTCGATAAGCCAGCACTCGTTGCTGCATCTGCGGCCATAAAACAAAAAATAACATGATGATCCAAAATAAACTTGTATCCACAAAATCCCCACTTTCTATAAACCATTCTCTTCTATTCAACAATTAATCATTAAATCGAAAAATCCTTTATTCTTCGATTAAAAAGGCCACTCGTTAACGAGTGACCTAAACTATTTCGTTTCTATTCTCACAAGATAAAGCTTCTACCTCAGTTCAAACAAGCTCAATTCTTACCTGCCCATTCACTAGGAATTTCACCTTGCCCACCTGGCGCAGCCAAGGGCAATTCCTTCGCCTCGACAGAGTGACTGAGGAGCCACGCCGCGACAATGCCAGCAACATTCGCATTCCCCATCTCTTCCCATGGTTGCGCCGATAAATCTCCTTCTTTAAAAATTCGTTCACCAGTCGCAGTCAGATAAACTCCTGCTACATAGCGCCGTTTTTTATTTTTAAAATCGAGTTCCCAAATCATATAGTCTTGCTGAGTTTTATTCAATTCCGAAATGACAGGAAGACCTGTTCTTTTACGCCACCAATTCTCACCCTCCGGTGCTTCTTTTTGTGCTCGCAGACTCCAATCGGACCTCACCAATACTTGGATTGTCTCTCGCGCTTCCGTAACTGAATCACCTAATTCATCGGATTCGCTGATATCCATTGGAGACCCTTCTATCTGCCACTTTAATTCACTCGGCAAGAAAAAATAACGTCCCCAAAGGGATCTATCAAACTCCACCCAAACATTTTCAGCCCCATAGATCAAGTCCTCCGCTACATCTCGAAAGCGCTCTCCATCTGGCCCATAAACAGTCACTTTATTTTCATAAATCCAAATGAAAAGCTCTGAAAACTGCTCCTGAAAAGGGCTACCTAAGATATTTTGCCATTCCTCTTCCTGCTCAGCGCCCAGCCATCGAACTTGGTTTTGGTCATCAACCATACCTACCCGAATGGTTCGATATTTGTGTCTTTTCGCATCAAGCTCCACCTGATATGAAGTCCCTTTGAGAGCTTCCACTACCTCAGGTAACTCTCCCTCACGAATCAGCCGGTCTGCGATCTTCGCTTTAACAGTCGGGCTCCACTCACTCATGAGTACCGCAGAATAATAACCCCCATTTTTTTCATCCATAATTGGACGGACGGTCTCGGTAAAAAGGAAGACTTGTTCTCCGCCCCCATCCTGCGACCAAAGCAGCTCAATCGCTAAATTTTTCTCATTTCCCAAAATTTGTATTTCCGCCTCGCCAAAAGAGAGGTTACAAAACATTACCAAAAGTAGACCAACAATTCCCACATAGGCCTTTGATCTTTGCTTGATTATCATTCAGGATTTCCTCCCTTATCAGATTCGCTGGACAAATTCGTCGCCCCAGGATCTACTCGCTTAAAAGAAGATATAATCTTTTCAAGCTCACTTTCGTACTTGGGAAAATCTGGGCGCCAAGCCGCTAAAGTCAACGTATAAAGCTTATCCCCCAATGGATATTGATAAGTCACCAAGTCCAAATAATCATTCCGTTTCTCCATCGCAAAATACGACCAACGAATTCGATAAAACTGCATTCCATCCCGTTCGGCAATCACCGCATTAGGAAATCCACTCTCACGATTAAAATAACCAAGCCGGCGCACCAAGTCAAAGCCAGTTCGCATCTTCGTCTCTTTGTCTACTTCGATCAAGTCTCCAGCAAAAGGATTATCCGTCACAACAACGTTGACCACCACATCATCAGGGCCTGTAGCTACCATCGCAGTTCGCGAAGGGTTCTCTAGCTCCTCCACCTTATATTGCTCTGGCAAATCCAGGAAAAAATCAAAACGCTTATTATAGTAAGGGTTAGCCTCACCAAGACCGACTGTAACAAAATAAATCAGCCCACAAAAAAGTCCCGTCCAATTCCGTATCTGCATACCATAGCCTCCACACTAAAATTACCCACTACTATATCTAACATTCGCCGCTAAATACTTCCCTCCTGCTCTGTAGCTTCTCTAAAGAAAATCTGCCGAACCAAACAACTCCTTACAAAAAAAGCACGCAGAAAATTTCCTGCGCGCTTTGATCCATCCAATTCTATATTCTGTTCTAGCCTCGAAGAGCTTTTCCCAATCGCTCTTTTCGCTCAGCCGCTAAAATCATCGATTTTTCGTTTGTATGAATCGTATCAATTCCGACAACTAAAGGATACTCATGTTTTACAGCCGTCCCTAGAAGAAAACGAGTCTCCCCATCCGCTTCAAACTGAAGAGCTCCGCCTCCTTCTTCATAAATAGCCAATTCTCTCGTCAAAACGCTTCCTGAAGTTTTCAAACTGCCCTGATAAGCAAAAACCCAAGCCACTTGATGATCTGCCGGAGGCTGATACATCCAGCGTTCTTTATCGGAAAGAGAAATTGAGAAATAATTAATCGGCGAAGGACTCCCGATTTGGCTTCTTTCCTCTCCATAACTTCCCAAAAGGACTCGGACCGGTCCTTCCCTCGGTATATCTTCCGGTGAGATTAGTAGGCTCATTGATTCTCCATCTTCAATCTTCGGTGGTAACGCAATCCAAAGCTGAAAAAGAGCCACTTTTCCTTCACCGACAAAATGACTTCGATGCCATGAGCCGCCACCGCTCAGCATCCACTCAATACCCTCTGCCTCCACATATCCCAGCTCACCCATTGACTCTTCATATTCGATTTTTCCTTGCAAGGGATAAGTCAGCGTTGCAATTCCCGAGTG
>JAGOZY010000044.1 GCA_018058445.1 Negativicutes bacterium
AGCAGCCCTGCTTCACGGTACATATCTTTGTGACTTTTTGCATCCAGTAGCTGAGTAAGCCACTCTTTTGAGCAGTAGCCGTCTTGTATCCGGCCTAGATCTTCTTGTAATAGCTCTAGATGTACCAGCAACTGCTTCGTTTCACGAATCGGTAAAAATTCTTCAAGACACTCAAGTCCATATCGAAGCTTCTTTGCTGAAATTCTTAGATCATGGCACCATTCAAAGTCGGAAAAATCGCTTTCTTTTCTTTGTTTCCAAAGCTCACGTACATTTCCATTCATGATTTCAACAGCCCATTTTTCAAGGGATTGTTTTTCGATTGCATTTGCTTCTTGGATTTTTTTCTCTTCGACGAGTAACCACGACCACAACCCTAATAATAAAGCGGTCCAGCGCCCAAACCCCCACTCTTTTTGAAGAGACTGAATTAATTCGCTCCGTCTTTCTTGGATTCGAGCGGCCAGTCGACCACTACCAATTCCATCATCAGGTAAGTCTAGTAGAAAACTTTCCAAAACATCCATCTCACGAACTGGCCCAGTCGCTCTAAAGCATTCTTGAAGCTTCTCTTGCCAACTAGCCACTTCATCTTTATCTAGAAACTCTTGACCGAGAATTAGTAATGTCCGTAGTTGCCGCAACCTAACTCGAAAATGATGAAGCCATTCTTCATTACAGCCAGACCAGCTTCCTTCTTCAACACATTTTAGTAACTGGTTTGTTTGGTTCACCAACATCTTAGCTGCCCCAAGCGAAGCCGGCATTTCGTCATCTAGTTTTACCACTGCAGACTCTAATTCACTCGATTTAAGCCCAACTAAATCAAGTCCTCGGGAGAACTTGCTTCGTTTTTCGGGAACAAGATTCCACTTCTCAGCTAAATGGCTTGCCAGACCCACTAACTCAATAATCGAACCTTCAATCAGCTCAATTTCAATCTCTTGAATAAGTTCTTCCTTGCCTCGTCCCCGAATAATTCCAAAATCTAAGGCCAGCTCAACTTTGCTACCGTCACTCAGAATTAATTCTTTAATCGTCCTTTTCGTCTCAACTGAAAACAAAGGTTGTAATTCTTTTCCATCAAGAGCAAGCAGCTCCGAGGATAGCCTGGCTTCAGTAAAAACGGAAAGACGAGGCTGATCATCTTTTTGCTCCATATTCCATTCTTTACGAGCATGCACGCCCCCCTGATAACTGCCATACCCCTTTAATGTCCCAATCCACTTACGTCCTTCTTTGCGGACTCGATAAGCCAATTGATTTTTAGCTAAAAGTTGGTCTGCTGTATCATAGTAAGTCGCTGAAAGGAGAACATTTTTGGCTGCTTTTCCTTTTAAATCTACCAAAATATCAGTTTCTAACAATTTTTTAATCTCTCTTTTATCTAGCATCCGCAATTTGATCTCTTGCTCCATTTTTTATTCTCCTTTCTAATTATGAGGACTCTGATAACCTTTGAACTTTCCCTCTGGCGGAATCCAACTATATACCGCAATCTTCGCAACGCCTGCAGTCTCAAAATCTTTTTTAGTTCCGGTGAAGCTTTCAAGCCAAAGAGAAAGTAACGGTTCATGACCGACCATTATCTGAATATCAGCCTGGCTATAAGCCCAAAGTGTCAGCAACGTTTCCAAATCACCCCTCACAATTGCTAGATGAATATGGGGAACGCCACCCAAAGAAGACATTAGAATTTCTGTCGTTTCTCGAGCCCGTTTTAGTGGGCTGGACCAAAACTCAACACTCTTTCCTTCCCAGTCTTTTTGTAATTGATTTGCCATAAAGGCAACATCCTCACGACCTCGCTCAATCAATGCGCGATCCTCATCACTCACCTGAAGTCCCCCAGATTCAGCTTTACCATGCCGAAAAAGCCATAATTCCATGTTAAAATTCTCCTTCTTATCTTTCTTTCGAAATCAAGGGCCAAATACGAAGCATCAATAACGGGTAGATTGGAGCTGTAACGACCCAAGCCAAGATACGGCCCGGTAAAATATAAGAATATGGCGTACCATATAAAGAATTCATTAAATAAGAAATGAATAAAATCCCATTAATTCCTAAGCTTAAACCAATCGCCAAAAGCAGCCCCCAATACGTCCAAGAACTGCCGAATAAGCGAAAAAAGAGAATCGGAAAAACACCACCAAGCGCAGAAACAACAACAAAATGCGGCATAAATCCACCAATTGGACTTAAGATAAAGCCAAGTATGTTAGAAAGTGCTCCGACAGTTCCGCCGATCCATGGACCATAAAGAAAACCTGATAATACAATTGGGAAAGTACCAAAGCCAATTCGGAGAGCCTCAACACCCCCCAGTGGAATTCGGATACTTGCAAAACGTCCCAAAATAACCGAAAGTGCCACTAAAAGCGCAGAAATAATCAATACTTTGATCGGAAGTCGCTTCATTAGTTTCCTCTTTTCATATTTTTTTGAGACCTATGGTATAATATGAATTAGCTTATTGAGCTCGATTTTTATTAAGGAGAGTGGACTATGAAAGGTAAGGTCAGCGCAGGGCTGATGATGTACCGGTTTCGTAGAGGCCACCTCGAAGTATTCCTCGGCCACCCAGGCGGCCCATATTTTCGCCGTCGGGATTTAGGAGTTTGGGGCATTCCAAAAGGTAAAGTTGAAGAGGGCGAACAGCTTATCGAAACAGCAGTTCGTGAATTTGGTGAGGAAACCGGTATTTCTCTCGATGGAGTAAAACCGGAACGGGATTTTATCCCCCTCGAAATGGTTCGCTTACAAAGCGGAAAACAAGTTCATGCTTGGGCTTTTCGGGGAAATCACCCAGATGATCAGCCTATCCAAAGCATCCTGTATTCAATCGAATGGCCTCCCCGCTCTGGACGAGAGATTGAGGTGCCCGAACTCGATACCGGGCGATTCTTTCCCATTTGGACAGCACGGAAAAAAATTACCCCATCTCAGCTTCCTTTTCTAGACCGACTAGAAGAAAAGGTGAAGGATCAACTTTGGAGTAATCGTACTCCCTGGAATCCAAGTAAAAAAATGAATAACTTTAAACCTAAGTCTCCCTCTTCGACAGAGAAAGATTCTCTTCCTCTTTCTGGAAACAGAAATGAAGAAAGAACAAAATAACCATCCCATTGGGGTGGTTATTTTTTTACCTGCATAGCAGCCCCAATTGCGCCACCAATCCCTGATCCATCTTCGATAGATTGGATAAATATCTTCTCTTTCATCTGTAAATTTTCCAGTGCTTTTAGCACCCATTTTTGATAGTTTCGATTTTTTAAATATAAAGAACCATCGATTCCAACTCCGACTGGATTATTTTCGGAAATATTTAGATAGTCAGCAATCCCAGCTAAACAGGCACCGACTAGAGACGCACTCCTGAATAAGGAGCCCTGGGCCCACTCATACAGCTTATTTTCATCCTTCTCAGATAAAGACAATTCTCTTGACTGTAGCCATTCGCGGCGACTACCCAGCTCAAGCCACTCTACAAGATCTGAGGAAGTCACCGAATGGAGTTGAGTAAACCACTCGGGAACACCAGTACCCCATTCCGCAACTAAACCTAATCGGCAAATTTCCCCTAAATAACGACCCCCTACCTGTTTTTCCAACAGCTGTTTCCCAGGGTCACTGCTTTGACAGTCTAATACCTTATCTATTGAGGTCTGAGAAAGTCGATTAAAATTTCCTGACTCTAAATTAACCACCATCGGGCCGTCTGAATGTCTCGCCTCAAAATAACAAAGGTTATGGCCAGTTCCACAAATTCCACCGATTTGAATTACTGGGTTCTGGAAGGATGCTGTTAGCAAAGTAGCCACAGTGTCATTCATGACAGAAACTACCTTAATCCTTGGTCGTCCGGCTCTATTCAGCCCCGCTTGTAGCATTTGATTCACATCTTTGCCAATCATCCCACCCGTTTTTATCTCTTTGGTCCATCTTAGCAAAGTCAGTGTCTGCGAATCTGTTTGTATCCCCGGAAACGAAAACACATGACCAAGCAAAAGCTCCTCTTCAGCATTTGTTATTTTAACAAATTCCATCGCAATTCGATCAAACAGCTCCTCACCGGAAACTCGCTCACTTGTATAATCTCGATCAGCAGTAGTTTCATTTAAAGAAAAGCTCTGTTGTTTTTGGATACTCCACTTTTGATCTTGAAGATTAATACGCAGACAGCGAACCCAAGTTCCACCAAAATCAACAGCTAAATAGCAGCCGTTTTCTTTTCCAGTCGGCAATTTTTGATAAGATGCTAGCATTCTAAACGAAGATTCTGCACCAGAAAACCCACGTTTCATCTCATCACAGAAAGCTTCACGAACAGCGATTAAAGTCTCTAAGGTTGGCTGTAAATCTCGGCCTCTCATTTTTTCAAAGTTCCTTCGACAATTTCGATAAAATATCGGTGGATCCGTTCATCATCTGTTAATTCAGGATGAAAAGCACTCACCAGCAAATTTCCTTGTTGAGCCACGACAATATGATCTTGAACCTTTGCAAGAATCGAAACTTCCGCTCCTGCTTCTTCGATATAAGGAGCACGAATAAAAACCGCACGAAACGGTTCTTCGCCCATTCCTTCCACATGAAAATCTGCTTCAAAACTCTCTAGCTGTCGGCCATAAGCATTACGACGAACTTTCGCATGAATCCCACCAATTCGAGGCTGATTACTGCCTGAAATTTCATCGCAGAGCAAAATCATTCCCGCACAAGTTCCATAGACAGGAAATCCATTATTAATTTTTTGGCGAAGGGGCTCCATAATTTTAAAATCATTCAGTAATTTACCCATCGTAGTTGACTCACCGCCTGGAATCACCAGTCCATCTACAACTTCAAGATCATCTGGTTTTCTAACCTCAGTAACTTCTATTCCTATTTTCTCAAGCATCCAGCGATGCTCTCGAAAGGCACCTTGAAGAGCCAGTACACCAATATTCATTTTTCGGGGCCTCCTTTTAGCATAGTTGGAATAGGCACGGCATCCTCTGCAAATTTTGCAAAGACTACCGTGCCTATCAATTCATATAGAAACTGTATTCAAATTCGATAAGGATTTACCAACCTCGTTCTTGCATTCTTTCGTGCTGAGGAATCGTTGAAATCTCAATACCAACCATTGGCTCGCCTAAATCACGAGAAACTTCCGCAATAATTTTAGGATCATTGTAATGGGTTGTTGCCGCTACAATAGCTTGTGCGCGTTTTGCTGGATCCCCTGATTTGAAAATGCCAGAACCAACAAAAATTCCATCGCAACCTAGTTGCATCATTAGTGCAGCATCCGCAGGAGTTGCAATACCACCAGCAGCAAAATTAACTACTGGTAGACGGCCTAAGCGGCGAGTTTCCTGCACGAGTTCAACTGGTGCACCAATTTCTTTTGCAAAGTTATACACTTCATCTTCACGCAGAGTTTGTAGACGACGAATTTCGCTATTTACCATACGAATATGAGTAACAGCCTCTACGATATTTCCAGTTCCAGGTTCGCCTTTAGTACGAATCATGGCAGCTCCCTCACCAATTCGGCGGAGTGCCTCACCTAGATTTCGTGAGCCACAAACAAATGGTACTTTAAAGTCCCATTTATTAATATGATATTGGTTATCTGCCGGAGTCAGAACTTCACTTTCGTCAATATAATCTGCGCCCAAAGACTCTAAGAGCTGAGCTTCGACAAAATGACCAATTCGAGCTTTAGCCATCACTGGAATCGAAACGACTTCCATAATTTTTGAAATGATTGTAGGATCTGCCATACGAGCTACCCCGCCAGCTGCTCGAATATCTGCTGGAACACGTTCTAAAGCCATAACAGCACAAGCACCAGCTGCCTCAGCAATTTTCGCTTGCTCCGGAGTCACAACATCCATGATGACTCCACCTTTTAACATCTCAGCCAACCCAGCTTTTAAACGAAAAGTTCCTTGTTCCATTTTTAAATTCATCCTCCCTCAATACCCCTAAGGATCTCAAGCCACTTAAAACTTCATAAAAAAGAAATTACTACTACCACTCTGTTGTCATTTCGACGCGCAAACAGTGCTTTCCTTCTCACAATTAGGAAAATAAAAGAAGTTTAATTAGCCATAAAAATAGCAAAGTGATAACCCCATAGCTAATTTCCACTAAATGAAGCTCCGATGGTAACCAGCTCCAACCCAAATTCGGAGACAATATCAAAGCTGCTAAAAGAACTGTAATACAGAGTAAAATCAAGCTTCTCTGCAATCCTCGTTGCCCACTTTCAAGTCTCTCCACGCGCTTCTCCCATTGCGGATCAATTTTTACAGTTAGTCGGCCTTCACGTAATTCTGCCAATGCCTGATGCACTTCATTCGGTAGTTGAGTCCAACTTCGAACAAACTGTCGGCCACTGCTCCAACCCTCTTGCAGTAAATTAATCGGATGAAGCCTGTTTCGGAGAAGTTTCCAGGCATAAGGCTCCGCAACTGCAAGAATATTAAAGCCAGGAGCTAGATTACGAACAACACCTTCTAAAGTCATCACAGTTTTAGCCAATAAAGCCATATCAGGTGGTACCCGTACTTGGTGTCGAGCGGCGACATTCCAAAGAGATTCTAATGCCTCTCCGATCTGCAACTCTTCCAGAGGAATTCCATAGTACTCCTGTCTGAGCCTCTCAACATCGGCACGCAACGCCTTCTCATCGACTTGTCCATCAACAGCCCCCATATCAAGTAGAACATCCGAAATCCCTCGATTATCGTCAAGCATCAAGCAAATAACCAATGAGGATAAGTGGCGACGCGTTGCTTGGTCTAATCGTCCCAATAATCCAAAATCCAAAAATATCAACGTGTTTTCCGGAATAACTCGGAGATTTCCAGGATGCAAATCACCGTGATAATAGCCAAATTCCAACATTTGAGCAAGCACAGTTCGGATTAGATGCTCTGCCAAGTCCTCTAAATTAACACCTACTTTTATTAACCCTTCACGATCTTCAAGTGCATATCCTGATAAATACTCTAAAACCAATACCTGATCAGAAGAAAATTCATGATAAATCTTAGGGATTTTTACGTCCGGCAAGTTTTGCCTTGCGATCCGCTCGGCATTTCGAGCTTCTCGCCGATAATCGAGCTCCTCTTTTAACGCGACAGAAAACTCAGCAACAACTTGAATCAAGCCTAATCTTTTCGCCCAATCCCAATGTTGCTCACCGAGAGCCGCCAAGTCGGCCAAAATAACCAAATCAGCCTGCACCATTCCTGTAATCCCTGGACGACGAACTTTGATTGCGACTTCTTCGCCACTTAACAGAACAGCCCGATGAACTTGCCCAATCGATGCTGATCCTAACGGTTGATCATCAAATTCTAGGCATACTTCTTCAACTGATTTCCCCCAGCTTTCTTGCAAAACTCTTCGAACTTCTGAAACCGGGATAGGATTTGCAGATTCTCTAAGCAAAGAGAGCTCTTGAATCACTTCGGGCGGGATAACATCAGACCGCGTACTGAGAAATTGACCAATCTTAACAAATGTCGGTCCTAAGTCCTCTAGTAGCTGACGAATTCGGATAGGCAAATGTCCTAAATCTTCCTCATCTAAGCGACCAATACGAAGCCGCCGATAAAAACTGAGCAGTTCACTCAGGCC
>JAGOZY010000045.1 GCA_018058445.1 Negativicutes bacterium
CCATATGAACCGGTTTGCTCCAATAAAGCTGTTGAAGAGCCTGCTTTTCTGCGGGTACGTCAGCACTCTCAAGCAAGTTGTGAGCTCCTCGCAGGCCGATGTAAGCGTCCATCTCGGACATCAGAAGAGCTTCCATGCGGCCCATGCGCTCCATTTGCGCCTGAGTTGCTCCTAACAGCAATTGTCTTTGTAGGGCAGCATCTTTTACGATGACGTGGGGAATTCCACCTGCTAGGTAGGCTTCCTCGATCAGATGTTCGACTAGTTCTTTTCCATCATCGCTAACTTCGATCAGTATTTTTTCTCCTGGCTGTAAGCGAACGGATTGATGGATGAGGTTATGGGCTAATTTTTGGTTTAACATGCTTTGTTTCCTCCTGATAATTAAGATATAGATTCTTAGTTATTTTGTTATCCACTGCTCTGGATTGAGTGCTTCAAGTTCGGGTAATACGAATTTTCCATCTTTACGAATCACCACTCCATCAAAGCGAATTTCTCCGCCACCATAAGCGGGGGTCTGCATACAAACGAGGTCCCAGTGAATTGCCGATCGGTTACCATTATCTGCGGTAAGATAGGCGTTTCCTGGGGTGAAGTGGAAACTTCCGGTAATTTTTTCGTCAAACAGGATATCTCCTATGGGGTTCTGGATATGTGGATTGACTCCAAGGGCAAATTCACCGATATAGGAAGCTCCTTCGTCGGTCGCAAAAATTTCTTCTAAATGAGCAGAACAATTGGATTGGGCTTTGATAATTTTGCCTTTTGAAAAGTCGAGCCGAACATTTTCATGAATGATGCCTTGGTAAGTAGAGGGGGTATTGTATGTGATGAACCCTTCTACTGAGTCTTTGACTGGAGCGGTAAAAACTTCGCCGTCCGGTATATTGCGTAGGCCGTGGGAAATAACAGTGGGGATATCGGCAATTGAGAAGGTAAGATGAGTTCCTGGACCGATAATTTCGACTTTTTTAGTAGAGTCGAAAAGAGCTTTAAGGGGCTCTTGCGCTTTTAGTAGACGCGAGTAATCGAGTCCACAGACTGAGTAGTAGAAGTCCTCAAAAGCTTCAGTAGACATTTTAGCTTGCTGAGCCATGGAAGGATTCGGCCAGCGGAGCACACACCATTTTGTTTTTGCTAGTCGGATGTCTGTATGAACCACTTGGCTCCAGTCAGTCTGGTAGTATTTTTTTGCTTCGGCTGATAGGTCGGAAAGCTCAGAATTATTATAACCGCCCCGGATGGCAATATAGGCTTGCATATCGTTCATGAAAGTGGCCTCCCATTGCCCCATGAGTGCCACCTGATCTTGACTGGCACTCTCAAGAAAGCTTCGGAGTAGGCTTTGATCTTTGATCCAAAGGAAAGGTTTTCCACCGGCATGATAGGCTTCTTTCATCAATGCTTTAGCTAAAGGGTGCCCTTGATCAGTTAGTTCAATCAACAATTTTTCACCGGACTGTAGACGAACAGAGTGATGAATTAAATTATAGGCTAAGTTTGTAATTCTTTGATCCATGAAGCCCAGGCCCCCTTTGAAATTGTATTTAGTGTCTAAAGAAATAAACGTACTTTAATTGATTTCGGGCTGCCTAGCTCAACTCCTGCCGAGAAGGGATTCTTCTGTTAAAATAGAATTAGAAATAAAATGAGGAAAAGCCCTAAGCTTTGGTAATGATTGCCGAAGTACGAATAAAGCCAGCTTCTTAGGCTAACAAAGGAGGAAACCTTGTGAGCGAATCGTGGACTAGTCGACTCCTGAAAAAAGGGATGACTTATACACAGGAATTTTTTCCAGAGTGGAGGGGGAATCATCTTCTTAAAAAGGAAGGGGATTTTCTCGTCGACGAACTTTGGGAAGTTCAGACATTTAACGGAATGCTTCACGGGGAAGTGATCATTCCAGAAACAGTTTGGAATCGTTATTTGGGTCGTCTTGCCAATCCGGAAGGTGAGTTTCAACATTTTTCTATTCGTTTGCTACCAGATCAATGGCTCGATTTGCAGCTTGGTTTTCGAACTTGGGGCGAAGCCACTTTTCATAGCGAAATTGTTTCTTTAGTCCATAATACGGAGGAATCCGCACTTGTTTTACGTTATCGAGGCCACTCGCTTGTTGGTGGAAATTGGAAAAGTCGCCTAGGGTCGTGGCTTGCCCACCGGCTGGGAATTGTACTATTTTCTCGCTGGGTACATCGGGTGGATTGGGGGGACTCGGTACACATTATTGAAGACGAGAGTGATCCGACTCTTTTTCGAATTGATTTCCAAAAAAGTCTTTGGAATAGTTCGCTGGCAGATCCCATCTGCGATGAAAAAAGTATGCTTGAATTACTTACGATCGAAAGCGTCATTGGCGAAATGGGAAGGACTCGGATTCAGACCGGACAACGAGGGACAGATGTACTTGAAAAGTGGGGAATTTGGGTCGCTCGAACGAATTAACTATTGGGTGTATAATATATGTATAGGAGCGTGATTAGTATGTGGAATCGTCGCAGTTGGAAGAAAATTCACAAAGGACAAGTTTTAGAGCGCTATCATGGTGAAGCCTCTCGTTATATGGATCAACCTCGTTTGCTAAGTGGACTTTTGGATCGAGTGCAAATTTATCTGGGTAAAGCAATTACTTTGAAAGTATCAGGCTTTACAGCACTTATTCAAGATGTTCCTCTATTAATACGGCTGGTCAGAGCCTATCAATCCGGTCAATATCGCTCGATTCGTCGAAGTAGCATGGCAATTGTTGTGGCTGGTCTTTTATATTTTATTTCGCCAATTGACTTAGTTCCAGATTTTCTAGGGGCGATCGGATTTATTGACGATGTCGCGATATTAGGTTTTATTTTTGCTAGTATTCAAAGAGAGCTCCAAGCTTTCCGTCGCTGGGAATTGGCTTCACGATGAATCAGTACACTTGGAAGCACTACCGCAAGTTTCATAGCTATAGTATGATGGATGAACCGATTATTCATCATGATCTTTATACGTATGCAGAAATTGTTGTGGTAGCTGCGAGCCAAGAAGAAGCGTTAGGTCTTATTCAAGACGAAACGCAGGGCTGGATTATTGAAGGGCTTGAAAGTATTAAACCACAAATAGAGAAGACGACAAGCCTACCAGGAGTAATAAAGCAAATTGTCCAAGGTGAGTAGTCACCAAACAGGAGGTCCAACATGGAAAAAGTACAGATATCAGAACGGATGCCGCAAAGCATCCTTCTTTTTTTTATAGATGGAATCGGGCTTGGAATGAATACAGAGGATAATCCGTTTGTGCTTGCGCAGACACCCACTTTAAGAAATTTGCTTGGTGGACAGGCTCTTGTAAAAGATACTGTCCCTTATTGCAATGATGCTGAGCAAGTATATCTTGTCGGACTTGATGCCAGTCTTGGGGTCGAAGGGCTGCCCCAAAGTGCAACCGGCCAGGCCGCTTTGTTGACAGGTCAAAATATTCCCCGCGTTTTGGGACGTCATTGGCCAGGGAGGCCGACAAAGACTGTGCAAAATCGACTATTACAGTTCAGTATTTTTAAAACTCTGCGCCAACAGGGGCGAAGAGGCTATTTTGCCAATTACTTTGACTCAGGCTATTTTGAGGGTGCTAAAAAGCGTCGCTTCCCCCATTCGGCAACAACTTGGTCTGTTTTAGCCGCGAGGATTGATCCCTGCCAAGGTGAAAGCGCCTTGGTCGAAGGTAAGGCTGTGCTATATGATTTGACAGGAAAAGCGGGACTGGAACGAGGATTGAAAGCTCAGCCTATTTCGGCGAAAGAAGCCGGTCGACGTTTAGGAAGAATTACACAGAATCATGATTTTACTCTTTATGAATATTTTCTAACGGATCATTTAGGACATCAAGAAGATATGAAAGAGAAGATTGCCGTTCTTGAAGAAATCGATCAAGCAGTTGCCGGGATTTTAGAAACAATCAACCCAGAAAAAAATCTTCTAATTATTGTGAGTGATCATGGTAATTTAGAGGATGGAAATACGAAAAAACATACGATGAATTTAGTACCTCTACTTGCAATCGGGGTGGGCGGAAAAACTCTGACCGCAAGAGCTACGGATCTGACTGATTTGGCTCCCTTTTTGCGATGGTGGGGGAAAAATAAAAGTGGATGAGGCGGTTAGTTCTCTTGAGAAACTAATCGCTCGTTTTTGAGGAGGAATTTTCAATGAGAACAACAACAGCATGGGTGATATTGCTCTTAGCTGGCGGCTTTGAGATGATTTGGGCGGTTGGCCTTAAATATACAGATGGATTTACTCGTTTGTGGCCATCAGTCGGTACTCTAATCGCAATGGTGGTTAGTGTCTGGTTATTGTCACTTGCGATGCGAACTTTGCCGTTGGGAACTGCTTATGCAGCGTGGACAGGCATTGGGGCGGTTTCGATCGCCCTGTTTGGAATGATTTGGCTGGGTGAGCCAGTTACGCTTGCCAGAATTGGCTGTATCGGCTTGATTTTAGCGGGTGTGGTCGGGCTTAAAGTAATCAGTTAAGCATTAACAAATAAAAAAACTCTTGCGTATCGCTTTGCTAGCTTACGCAAGAGTTTTTTATTTGAGGTAGAAAGAGATTTAAGGACTAAATCTTTGAGTTGTGAACCATTTCAGCTAAGACGATGGAAAAAAACTTACCTTTGGTTGAATCCGAACGAGAATTTACGATGATTGGGGCAGCGGCTCCTAGTAAAATACCTGACATCGTTCCGCCTGCATAGTGGGAGAGCGCTTTGGCTACTGCATTTCCAGTTTCGATATCAGGAACTAAAATCAGATCAGTGTGACCTGCGACTTGACTTGGAATTCCTTTGTGGTGAGCAGCCTCTTCGCTTTCGATGACATCAAGAGCCAGTGGACCTTCCACAATGCCAGCCGGTAGTTCGCCTCGCTTACTCATTTCGCTAAATGTCTGTGCATCTACCGAGGCAGGCATTTTGTCGCTAACTGTTTCGTTTGCCGACAATATTGCGACCTTTGGCATAGCAATGCCGATTTTATGAAGAGCTTCCATTGCATTGACAAGAAGATCTTTCTTCTGGTCTTGATTAGGAAAAGTATTCAGTGCTACGTCAGTCATAAAAAGAATCTTTTTTTGGCTTGGAACTTCAAACATTGCAAGGTGACTAAGGGTTTTATCGGTTCGAAGGCCGATTTCTGATTTTAAAACAGCGCGAAGAAAAATAGCGGTGTTTACGAGGCCTTTCATCAGTATCTGGGCACGCCCTTCTTTGACGAGAGCCACTGCTTTGGCGGCAGCGAGACTAACATCTGGTTCATGAATGATTTCAATGGAGTCGGGAAGGTCAATCTGGTTCATTAAGCTTTCAATCACTGGTTTGTCGCCGACTAAGATTGGAGTCGCAATTTTAAGATCCATGGCCTGCTTAACTGCACGTAGAGCGTGGTCATCTTGGGCGGCAGCTACTGCAACGATTGGCATGTTGCCAGGAGTTCTTTTTTCGAGTAATGCCTGAAAATTTGCGTACATGACAGAGTCTCCTTTCGATTTCACAATATATTAAAATTAGGAATTACGATATTCAAGCGCGTTTTCTTGACCGGATAATACGCGTTCGACCCCTTCTGCTAAGGCTTGAAGCTCGTTTTCACCAGGCATGATGACAATCGGGGCGATAAAGCAAACCGATTCTTCGATTTTTTTAGTCAGAGCTTTTGAGTGGGCGATGCCACCGGTAAGAATAATATGATCGATCTTTCCTTGAACAGCAACAGCAGCAGCAGCGATTGCGCGGGAGATTTGATAGATCATAGCATTAAACACCAGTTCAGCGGTTTCGTTACCTTCAGCTATTAATTTTTCAACATCTCGCATATCTGTTGTGCCTAAATGGGCGTAAACTCCACCTTTTCCGGCAATTGTTTTTGCGACTTCGGCAGGAGTCCAATTTTTTTCTCGAATCAGCTCAACAAATCGTTCTGATTGAACGGTTCCAATGCGCTCCGGTGAAAAAGGCCCTTCGCCATTTAACGTATTATTGACTTCAATAACTTTTCCATTTGTGTGGCATCCGACCGAGATACCGCCTCCCATATGAGCGACGATGAGGTTTAGGTTCTCATAGGGGGTATTTAATCCTTTGGCAAGACGTTTTGCAACAGCTTTTTGATTTAGCGCATGAAAAATGCTGACTCGCTTCATCTCAGGGTGACCAGTGATTCGGGCTACGGGGGCGAGTTCATCAACGACGACTGGATCGACAATGTAGGCAGGGATGTTGGTTTCGGTTGCTAGTCGATTGGCGATCAGTGCACCTAAATTTGCGGCATGGCTACCAAAACGTTCAGATCTCAGATCGTAAGTCATTTCTTCGTTTACCAGATAAGTGCCACTTGGGATTGGACGGAGTAAACCGCCACGGGCTGCGATTGCTGTGAATTGATCCAAGGAATATCGATTTCGATTTAAAAAGTCTTTAACTTTTTCAAAGCGGTAGTCTAACTGATCAATAACACCTTCAAAAGGGGCCAGTTCTTCCGGCGAGTGACTGATGTTTTCTGCGAGACGTTCTTCTAAATCATCAAAAATTGCTAGCTTTGTGGAAGTTGAACCAGGATTAATAACAAGCAGTCGGTAATTCATATAACAGCCTCCGTTTCAAAATTCAGACAACTTGATTATACTATAAAAATTAAGTTTATGAATAATAATAAAAACCGAGGCAGCGAAAAGCTGTCTCGGTTTTTATCTACAGTAAGGGTTCTGCTTTTTTATCTAGTTGATCAAGAAGGCGGATGCTGTTATTCTTCACCATATTTCCTAAGTTAGAAGAATCACTGCCTTGATCCCACTGGGTCTTTCGGACGAAAATACCTGTAGGTACTTGATAGATCGCCCCTTCGATATAAACTCGATTGATATAATCATTGCCACCTTCGTAATTATCACGCCAGCCAAATTGCCAGTTAGGAGTAGTGATTGTTTCGGCTCGTTGGACGACGAGGACGACGACTTGATCGACATTTTTTTCTTTTGCGATTTGGCTAAGGTGCTCTTGAGTGAGAGGAATGCGGGGATTGTTTTTTAAGACCTCAAGTTGGGCAGGAGAACGAAAATAGCTATATCGGTCGAGAAGGAGATCAGAAAGGTCGTCAAGCCAAAACTGATTATTCCAAGCGCGACTTTGATCGCTGATAATAACAGCGACTTTCGGGATCGTTTTTGTCGGTTCGGCTTCTAAAGCTTGATCCCCAGATGGCGCTGGGGTAGTTAAAGCTGGTGTCATAGTGGTTGAATCGATAGTAGTACTTGGCGCTGCAAAAGCAGAAAGTGTCATTGCAAAAAAGATTGCGATAGAAGCACAAATTGAACGACGAAACATGAAAAAATCTCCTCCTTTTGTAGTCGGGAACTGAAAAAGAAAAACTCTTTAAGGTTATTATATACTACTTGGCTATGATTCGGATAGAATAAAAGAAAGGGGAGGTGATGGGAAATGATTTTAGAGAAGGAAAAATTTCAAAAAGAGCACCC
>JAGOZY010000046.1 GCA_018058445.1 Negativicutes bacterium
TGTCCACGTTACGGCGCATTGCGTGAATTGTGTGAGCAGTTCCGATTGCAAAACCGTCGCCGTCGCCGCCTGCTGCAATAACTTTCATGTTTTTATTCGCCAGTTTAATTCCTTGAGCAATAGGTAGTGCCCGACCATGTAAGCTATGGAATCCATAGGCATATAAATAACTGTAAATACGGCTTGAGCAACCAATTCCACCGACAACCATTGCTTCGTGAGGCTCAGTACCGCTATTTGCTAATGCATTTTGAATCGCATTCAATGCTGCGAAGTGACCACAACCAGGACACCAGTTTGGTTTGGTTCCGTTTTGATAATCTTTCAATACTGCCATCTTATTTACCTCCCTTGATTTGATTGTAAGCAGTGCTGGTTTTCATTACGCCACCGTCGTATTGCAGTACTGATTCGATTTTATTGTCTTTATCCATGTTGTTCATTCTCATCAGACTTGCTAATTGACCTTGTTGATTGTGCTCAACAACGACAACTCGTTTCGCCTTAGCCATTTCAGCTAAGAGCAGATCAACAGGCATTGGATTGATCAAGCGCACCATTGCGGTATTGGTTTTGATTCCGTCTTTATTGAGTCGTTCTGCAGCTTCTTCAACAACGCCACGAGTTCCACCCATTCCTAAGATCAGAACTTCTGCATCCCCATGAGGGGCATTTACCATCAATGGATTTTTGAATGTATTGACAACTCCCGATAATTTTCGGAGTCGTTTATCCATCATTTTTGTACGAGCAACTGGCTCTTCGTAAGGTTTACCTGTTTCGTCATGTTCAAGACCTGTCGTACCGTGGAT
The DNA here is from genome assembly GCA_018058445.1 of Negativicutes bacterium. Classification (GTDB taxonomy): domain Bacteria; phylum Bacillota; class Negativicutes; order JAGOZY01; family JAGOZY01; genus JAGOZY01. Next base: position 813 of record JAGOZY010000046.1, read on the forward strand.
ACCGTTTTTCATGCCTGGGAATACTCGGGGTGAGATTCCGTCTTCGGTATGAAGGTAACGCTTGTAGTAGTCCGGGTTCAGAAGCTCTGGCAGATCGCCTTCACGTTGAATTTTTCCACGACGGATTTCAATCTTGCTCAGATCGAAAGGCTCGACAGTTTGCTCGCCAAGGCCCATCTGTTGGTCAGAAAGCACCATGACGGGTACTTGGAATTCTTCAGCCAAGTTGAATGCTTCTGCTGCATCATAGAACAGATCTTCAATCGAAGTTGGAGCCATAACAATTTTCACTGCATCTCCGTGACTTCCGAAGCAAGAGATATAAAGGTCGGATTGCTCATGTTTACTAGCCAGACCTGTCGAAGGACCGCCCCGTTGAACATCAACAACAACCATTGGAATTTCAGCCATTACTGCCAGTCCGAGTGCTTCCGACATCAGAGCAACACCAGGTCCGCAAGTCGCGGTCATTGCACGCACACCTGCGTAGTTGGCGCCCATTGCCATGATGCAAGCGGAAAGCTCATCTTCGGTTTGTACTGCATCGCCACCAATTTCTGGCAAATGGTTGATCAAGAACTGCATCACTTCAGTCGAAGGAGTGATTGGGTAACCAGAGTAGAAGCGGCAGCCACCAGCAACAGATCCAAATCCGAAAGCATCATTACCACTGATCAGCATACGTGGTTTACCGTCTGCTTTTTCTAAGTGGAATACTTCGATATCCGCTCCGCCAGCAGATTGCATAGCTTCGTAGCCATCCATCAATGCTTTTTGGTTCGCAACGACGATTTTCTCACCTTTTTTCCCATATTGATCTTCGATCATTGGGAAAATGCTTTTCGGATCGAGGCCAAGAAGCGCACAAGAAATTCCGACGCAAACCATGTTTCGCATCAAAATAGTTCCATTATTTTTAGCAATGTCTGCGATTGGCAATGAAACCAGCTTCACTGTACTTCCTTCTGGAAGCTTAGGACTGAAACTAGAGTCAGCAATCAACCAACCATTTGCGTCCATGTCTTTGATATTCAGATCGATAGCTTCCTGATCAAAAGCGAGCATTAAGTTCGTAAAGTCAGAAATTGCTCCTACTGGAGTCGTACTAATACGTAAACGGTTATTAGTTGCTCCCCCTTTAATACGGGATGAAAAACTACGGATACCATATAGGAAATATCCTGCATGGGTTAGAGTTTTTGCCAGAATCTGACCCGCACTCTCAATCCCTTCTCCCTGTTGTCCACCGATTTTCCAGGTTAGTTGGTTTACCATTGTGAACTCCTCCTTCTTCCTTCTGGGCTCAGGGCCCTCATACAAATAAAGGAAAGCAAGTTTCCTTGCTGAACAAACAAATAAATTAACTAAATCTCAAACTACTTCAGTTTTTAGGAACGAGTTGGAACCACTTCCAACCAATATCCATCTGGATCATTGATAAAATAGATGCCCATTTTCGGATTTTCATAACAAATACAGCCCATCTCAGTATGTTTTTTATGGGCTGCTTCGTAATCATCCACTCGAAAAGCCAAGTGAAATTCGTTATCTCCCAAATTATATGGACGATCCCATTCCTTGAGCCAAGTGAGTTCCAGTTGATGAGGCGTATCCCCATCGCTTAGATACACAATGATAAAGCTTCCGTCTTCCGGTGCAATTCGTCGGACTTCTTCAAGTCCTAGTGCTTCTTTATAGAACGTTAAACTTTTCTCAAGATCCCGCACATTGTAATTGTTATGAATCATTTTAAACTTCATGTCTTCCCCCCTCTTACTACTTAATAAGACAATCTGATTTTGATCAAATATCACAATCCGTATCCGAACTTCAGCATTTTCTTTTCTATCGAATCACCGCCAACGCTAGATTTATCAACGAAAATTCGTAGTTGAATCATTTCTTGCGAATTTTCGGACATTTGCACCATTAATTCGTCTTGCCCCTCTATTGTAACATGTCATTGAAAAAAAATCCTTCCCTTTTCAAAGAAATACAAAGAAATTTTAACTTGAAAAAATGGGCTTAATGCGAGACCAATGGTATAATGAGAGATAGATAAAGAACTGAGGAGGCAATTATTGCATGAAAAAAGTAATTATGGAGACTGAAAAAGGAACACTCACGATCGAAATGTTCGACAAAGAAGCTCCTGGTACAGTCGGGAATTTCACAAAATTAATCGAAGAAGGTTTTTATGATGGACTGGCTTTTCATCGAGTCATTCCTGGATTTGTCGCTCAAGGCGGCGACCCTGCGGGAAATGGAACTGGCGGACCTGGCTACACCATTCCTTGCGAAACAAAAGGAAATCCAAAAAAACATCTTCGTGGCTCCCTCTCTATGGCTCACCGGGGCCCAAACACTGGTGGTAGCCAATTCTTCATCGTTCTTGAGCCACAACCTCATTTAGATGGCGTACACACTGTCTTTGGCCAAGTCATTGAAGGACTTGATATCATCAATGATATCCGCCCAAATGACAAAATGATTAAACTCACTGTAGTTGAAGACTAATCTTAAAATCGATTACAGCGAGGATCGGAAAGCAAGGATAATTACCAGTTAGGTGGTTGATCCTTCAAATAGGAGGCTTTATGGCTGAATTAGCGTTCCCTATCGCAGTACTTGACCTAGATGGAACTCTACTCACTACACAAAAAACGATTAGCCAAGAAAATCAAAAAGCTTTAAAGTCTTTTCAAAATAAGGGCGGACAAATTATTCTCGCAAGCGGTCGCCATCCGATCTCCGTCGCCTGGCATGCTCGCTTGCTTGGGCTCACAGGCTGGCATATCGCATTTGACGGAGCGGTTCTCGTTCATCTCCCAGCTCTTGATGTTCCATGGGAGTTTGAGTACATCCGCTCTTTAGATACGGAAAGTACCAAGGAAATGATTGATTTTCTAGTCACTTATCCAGATGCTCAATGTCTGGCTTTTCACGAAGAAAAGCTCTATATGCAACCAGGCGAACGATCTAGCTTTATCGATCAGCGATTCCCTATTTTGGAAGGACAACCGGATGTAACTCCCAGCGATTGGGACGGCGGGATTCCAATTTACAGTGGAATCGATTGGAAAGAAAAAGCCCTGATGCATCCGCTTCATAAAATCACAGTTTTTGCTCAAGAAAGCTTGAAAGAAATCTGCGAAAAGCTAAGCATGCAAAATGTCGGTAAAATCTCTTCCTCAGATGCCAAGTCGGTCGAAATTTCGCCGATCGGTATCAGTAAAGGGAACACCCTGATGCATCTGGCTGACCGCCTCGGTTTTACTGCTGACCAAACGATTGCTTTTGGTGATTATTATAATGATACCGCCTTATTAACGGCAGCCGGAATGGGAATTGCTATGGGCAATGCACCGGAAGAAATTCAGCGCATCGCCTATCAAGTTACCGAGAGCAATAACGAGGATGGAGTTGCTAAAGGACTGAAGCGTTGGGCCTATTAAAGAGAAAGAAAAAGCCCCCGATGATCGGGGGCTTTTTTTTCATTTAGGGATTTGGCGAAATTTTTCCGCATACTCAGCAAAAGTCATTGTTGTCGTTGCAGCTAAGACTTTTTTACCATCTAAGACCAACGTAGGCACGACTTCCACCTCTGCCATCAATGATTCTTTTTCATTCTGACGAAGTCGTTCTAGATAAGTCCCCTCGTTCCAAGCTTTTTTCAATTTTTCGCCATCTAGGCCGACAGCTTCCGCAAGAGCAAGTATCACTTCTTCATTGCCGATATCAAGCCCAGAACCAAAGTAGGCGTTAAACACGGCCGGCATAAATGCGGCCTCTTTTCCATGATCGCGAGCAAATTCCATCGCCAGCAATGCTTTTTTCGTATTTGGAACCCAGCGATCATCAATGACAGGCAAGTTTATTTTTTCGGCCAGCTCTCGGAGCTTCTTTACCCGCTCCACGGGATCTTTCACGTGGGGCAAAGCAACTTCCAAAGGTTGCCCTTCGACTGGCAGATCCGGATGAATTTCAATCGGGTGCCACTCAATGACTCGTGGAATTTCCTGCTGCATTAAATGAGCATAATTCGTTCCTAAATAACAATAGGGACAGAGAAAATCAAAATAACCAATGATTTTTTTCATACTAAAGCACTCCTTTTTGCCAGTCACTTTGAAAGAGTGATTTTCTTCTCCGCAACTTGTTTGGCGATCTCAACGACTAATTGAATCGATTTCTCCAAGCTACCGACTGGGAGAAATTCATACTTTCCGTGATAATTATGACCCCCCTCAAAAAGGTTCGGACAAGGCAATCCTTTATGAGAAATAATCGACCCATCGGTTCCACCGCGGAATGGGAATATTTTTGGCGTGATGCCGAGCCCTTCCATCGCTTCGCGAGCCAGATCGACAATAGGCATCACAGGTTCGATGACTTCACGCATATTGTAGTACATATCCCACATATCCACTTGAATCGTACCTTCACCATAGCGTAAGTTCAGATATTTTTCTGCTTGCCAAAGTAGATTTTTTCGAGCTTCGAATTTTTCCCGATCAAAGTCACGTACCAGAATATGCATTTTTGCACTATCGACAGCCCCACTTAAACTTTTAAGGTGGAAAAACCCTTCATAGCCATTGGTATATTCTGGGCGCTCTGCGCTTGGTAACAAGCTATTTAATTCATAAGCGACTTGGAGAGCATTGATCATTTGATTTTTTGCAGTACCGGGATGGACTGATCGACCACGAATGGTTACTTGGGCATCCGCTGCATTGAAGGTTTCGTATTGCATGTTGCCTAGCGAACCGCCATCAATTGTATAGGCAAAATCGGCACCGAATTTTTCCACATCAAAGCGAACCCCACCGCGCCCAATTTCTTCATCTGGTGTAAAGCCGATCCGAATTCTAGGACGAGGAATTTCTGGATGAGCCAGCAGATATTCAACTGCTGAAACGACCGAGCAAATACCACCTTTATTATCAGCACCAAGTAGGGTAGTTCCATCGGTTACGACGATGTCATCCCCAATGTAGTTTTCCATCTCAGGAAAATCTTTTGGCGACAGTGCAATCTCAAGTCCTTCATTTAAGACGATCTCACCACCGGGATAATTTTTTACCACTCGGGCTTTGACATCTTTGCCAGTCAAATCTGTAGCTGTATCCATGTGGGTAATAAAGCCAATGACCGCACTTCCTTCTGTATTGCCCGGTAGAGTCGCCATCACATAGCCATTTTCATCCATCTCAATATCACTGAGACCTACTTGACGAAGCTCTTCCATCAAATATTTTCCCAGCTCAATCTGTCCAGGAGTACTTGGCCATGTATCTGATTTTGCATTTGACTGAGTATCAAAACGAGTATAGGCTAAGAACCGCTCCACAATTTTTTCTCGATCCAACTTCATACAAACAACTCCTTTTTACCTTACCAAATTAAAAGATTTCTCCATTGTTTCTCTTTCTTCAATTCGTTCAATAGGTTCATCAATCCTGCATGGAAAATAACCTTTTTATCGATTATGAAAAAAACTCTCAACCGCCTTTAGCCGTTGAGAGTCTCATGGAGTTCTCGTTTCTTACCAATTAAAGCGATATCCCCCGTTAACAGACCAAGGCTGGTTAAACTTTCCGCCGCTTGCTCTTTCAATATCAAAATAAATATTATGATTATTTGAAAATTGCGCGGTCACACCCAGACCCCAAGTCCACCAAGAACCGCCAAAACTTTCCTGTGCTCGTATCCCATTCATTCGAAAGCTAATATCGCCATCAAATTCATGAACATAGGATGCTTTTGCATACACATTCACTGGATTCTTGCCACTTTTTAGCTCATAGCCCGCAAGTAGCCCTAATCGTCCTAAGGTCGAATTATAACTATCAACATCGACTTGTAGTCCATTGGAAGCATTAAAACTTCCGCTGTTTTGATGACCCAAAATGATTTGACCTTGAGGCTCCACATACCACCCTTGTTTTTCTTTTTGATTGAAATGGATGCGTTGCCCTAGCTCTAAGGATAAAGTCAGACCATTTGTCTTCATTGTATCGCCAGTAACCCAGTCGCCTGCAGTATCGAGCACTTTAAAATCATTCTCCAGCCAACTATGCTTGACTGTCAAATCTGTGTAAAACCCAGTTGGAGCAACATAAGTCCCATAGATCCCTAAGCTTTTAGCATCAATCGATCCATGTCCGACTCCATAATCTTGACTCCCCTTTGAGTAACCAAGCATGCCGCCTAAATAAAGATCACCCTTACCTTGCTTCAAAGAAATTTGTTTGTCGCTTCCGATTTGGATACCATGATAAGACATATTATAACCACTCAAAAAGCTATTTGCACTCGAATTAAATTCTCCACCAAACGCTTTTGTCCAGATATTTCCGCCGTTTTTTTTCTGACGAAGATCTCCTAACCTCTGTATCAAGCTTTGGGTCTCCGCATAATTTAAAAGATAATTTCCACTAAATGCATTAATTGATGCCGACGCGGAAGAAGTTCCTTCTTGGGTAGTAAAAAGTTGCCAGTTTGTCCCAGCTTTCTGAATATCATATAAATAGCCACCAACCTCTACTTGATGTCCGATGGAAAAATTGGCTCCTCCATCGGCAGTTTCAATCACAGTTAGGGTATCCGTCGGATTAACAACAGCATTTCCTTGGTTATTGACATAAACCTGGTAATTTCCGA
>JAGOZY010000047.1 GCA_018058445.1 Negativicutes bacterium
CTAAAATTGTTGAGCTGATGGAAGCTGTAGATAGCTACATCCCAACTCCAGAGCGTGCGATTGATCGTCCATTCTTGATGCCAGTTGAAGACGTATTCACGATCACAGGTCGTGGAACTGTAGCAACCGGCCGTGTAGAGCGTGGAGTGATTAAAGTCGGCGACAACGTAGAGATCGTCGGGATGGCAGAAGCATCTCGCAGCGTAGTAGTGACCGGAGTAGAAATGTTCCGTAAACTACTTGATGAGGCGGAAGCAGGAGACAACATCGGAGCATTGCTTCGTGGAGTCGAGCGAAAAGACATCGAGCGCGGTCAAGTACTTGCAAAACCAGGCAGCATCAAACCTTTGACCAAATACAAAGGTGAAGTTTATGTACTAACCAAAGAAGAGGGTGGCCGTCATACTCCGTTCTTTAACGGATATCGTCCACAATTCTACTTCCGTACAACTGATGTAACTGGTGTGGTAACTCTTCAAGACGGAGCAGAAATGGTAATGCCAGGGGACAATGTTCAAATGGATATCGAACTGATTACCCCAATTGCTCTCGAAGAAGGACTGCGTTTCGCGATTCGTGAAGGCGGTCGTACTGTAGGAGCTGGAGTTGTTACTGCTCTTAACTAAGTAAGAGATAATAAAGAAAGCTGAATTTATCAGCTTTCTTTTTATTTATAGTTCCTAAGGAGTTGACATGATTTCACGGCTATGCTAGAGTAATCTGGTAATACTTTGGATGCAGCCAAGCAATGAAGAGAGAGGTGACCTCCATGCGGGTAGGCATTACTATGGCTTGTACTGATTGCAAGCAACGTAATTATCAAACCAATAAAAACAAGAAAAATGATCCAAACCGAATCGAAATGAACAAGTACTGCAAGTTCTGCAAAAAGCAGACACTGCACCGGGAAACGAAATAAGAATTTCTCTACCGGATAGGACAGGAGTGAAAACCATGGCAGGACAAGACACAGCAACACCGAAAAAGCTTGATTTGGCTCGAATGTTGCGCGATACAAAGGGAGAATTCAAAAAAATTACCTGGCCCACACGGCAAGAAATGATCGCATTTACTGTTGTTGTGATTTTCACCGTCATCTTTATGGCGACGATCATCTGGGGAATTGACGCAGTTCTCAATTTTGTCGTTCGCTTGTTCCTGAGATAAAAGTGGGTATCAAGGAGGCTGGCCATGTCCGTTGATCGGAATTGGTATGTAATTCATACTTATTCAGGGTATGAGAACAAAGTAAAAGCGAATCTGGAAAAGAAGATCCATTCCATGGGGATGGAGAATGAAATTTTCAGTGTGCTAGTTCCTATGGAGGAAGAGACCGACTATAAAGATGGGGTCAAGAAAGTCGTCTTGCGCAAAGTCTTTCCAGGCTATGTGCTAATTGAGATGGTTGTGACGGATCGCTCTTGGTATGTCGTGCGAAATACTCCGGGGGTAACAGGCTTTGTTGGAAGTGGAACCAAACCTACTCCATTGACTGAGGATGAAGCTAACTTCATTTTGAAGAAAATGGGAATTGATGAAAGTCGTTCACATATTGATCTGGAAAGCGGTCAAGCGATTCGCATTCTTTCAGGTCCTTTTGAAGGTATGACCGGAGTCGTTCAGGAAGTAGAGTCAAATACGGGAAAACTTAAAGTTCTTATTAGTTTGTTTGGCCGGGAAACCCCAGCAGAAGTAGATTATTCTCAAGTTGAGAAAATGTAACTTTTACTGAGATTCCGTTCAAAGCCTTTGATTTCAGAGGCTATTGTGGGAGGGCTCTGCCCGTTTCACCACATTTTGTAAGCAAGGAGGTGTACCTAAATGGCGAAAAAAGTAGTCAAGGTCGTAAAACTCCAAGTTCCAGCAGCTAAGGCAACCCCGGCTCCTCCTGTAGGTCCGGCGCTCGGTCAAGCTGGTGTGAATATCATGGCGTTTGTTAAAGACTTTAATGAGCGTACTGCTCAACAAGTAGGATTGATCATTCCGGTAGAAATTACCGTTTTTGAAGATCGCTCCTTTACTTTTATTACGAAAACTCCGCCGGCTTCCATTCTTTTATTGAAAGCTGCTGGCATTGAATCTGGATCTGGCGAACCGAATAAAAAGAAAGTGGCGAAAGTCAGTTCTGATAAAATTCGTGAAATTGCTACCAGTAAAATGGAAGATCTAAATGCTGCAAGTGTAGAAGCGGCCATGAAGATGGTTGCTGGAACTGCCCGTAGTATGGGCATTGAAGTGGTTGACTAACTCAACCCTTCCTGTGGGAGGTTTATCCGATATCACCACATTTTAGGAGGAACGAAATGGCAAAGCAAGGAAAAAAATACGCTGAAGCCGCTAAATTGGTCGATTTGACCAAGGTTTATGAGCCGGAAGAAGCAATTGCGCTTGTACGAAAAACTGCTACTGCTAAATTTGATGAAACTATCGAAGTCGCATTCCGACTTGGTGTAGATCCAAAACATGCAGATCAACAGCTTCGTGGTGCAGTAGTTCTACCTCATGGTACTGGTAAAACTCAACGAGTTTTGGTTTTCGCTAAAGGTGAAAAACATAAAGAAGCTGAGCTTGCTGGTGCAGATTTTGTTGGGGCAGAAGAAATGGTTCAGAAAATCCAAGGCGGTTGGTTTGATTTTGACGTCGCAGTTGCAACCCCAGATATGATGGGTCTTGTCGGACGTCTCGGTAAAGTGCTTGGACCTAAAGGTCTAATGCCTAATCCGAAAGTAGGAACTGTCACTTTAGATGTGGCTCAAGCAGTAAAAGAAATCAAAGCTGGTAAAATCGAGTATCGTACCGATAAAGCTGGTAATGTACATCTTCCTGTTGGAAAAGCGTCTTTTGATGATGCAAAATTACTTGACAACTATTACACTTTGCTAGAAACTGTTATTAAAGCAAAGCCAGCTGCTGCTAAAGGACAATATATCCGAAACGTCACTGTCTCGGCTACTATGGGTCCTGGAGTAAAAGTGAACTCTGCTCGTACAGGCGGCAAAACAGAATAGGTTAATATCCAGACTGCAGACAGCAGGTCGTTCGTAAGAACGGTAATGAATCTTTCAGATTCGCCCGCCGAGGTTGGAATTGGTTGCAAAATTTGCGACTTCCGACACGTTGTGGTTGGAAGTCGCTTTTTAGTTACTAGATTCTGAGCTCTGACTTTAGTACAGAGGAGGTGAAATTCATGGCAGTTACAGCAGTAAAACAAGAACGTGTAGCTGAGATTAAGGAAAAATTATCCCGAGGTAAAGGGGTAGTTCTGGCCGACTATCGAGGTATTAGCGTTGCGCTGGATACCAAGCTTCGTCGCAAGATGCGTGACGCAGGTATTGAGTACCGAGTTGTTAAAAATGCATATACTCGTATTGCCGCTACCGAACTAGGTTTTGAAGGTTTAGGTGAGCATTTAGTTGGACCTGTTGCTATCGCAATTTCTTATGATGATGCGGTCGCTCCAGCAAAAACGCTTGCAGAATTTGCGAAAGAGCATAAAATCCTAACTTTAAAAGCTGGCGTAGTCGAAGGTCAAGTGATTGATGCAGACGGTGTTAAAGCTTTAGCATCTCTCCCATCGCGGGAAGTTCTCATTGCCAAGTTGCTGGGCAGCATGAACGCTCCAATTACTGGAATGGTCAATGTTCTCCAAGGAAATATCCGAAACCTGGTTTATACTCTCGATGCAATTCGAGCGCAAAAAGAATCAGCTTAATCTGTTGAAGATAAGCTAAGAATGAAAGTGGAGGAATTTATAATGACTAAAGAACAACTTCTTGAAGCTATTGAATCTATGACCGTATTGGAACTCTCCGAGCTTGTTAAAGCTATGGAAGAAAAATTTGGCGTAAGCGCTGCTGCTCCTGTAGCTGTAGCTGCTGCTCCTGCTGCTGGCGGCGCTGCTGCTGAAGAAAAAAGCGAATTTGACGTAATTCTTGCTAGCGCTGGCGCTGGTAAAATCAACGTAATCAAAGTCGTTCGTGAAATCACAGGTCTTGGCCTGAAAGAAGCTAAGGAACTCGTTGATGGAGCTCCTAAAGCTGTTAAAGAAAAAGTCAGCAAAGCTGATGCTGAAGGCTTCAAAGCTAAATTGGAAGAAGCCGGAGCTACTGTTGAAGTAAAATAATAGTAGTTTTTGAAAAGAGACCTTTCGGGGTCTCTTTTTTCTGTCTTCAAAAACATTTGCTTGCCATTGAGAATTTTATCTGGAATATTGACGTGGCATCATTCCTGTGGTACTATTATAAAATGCGAATATCATTACCATGGCACTACTATCCCCTTTGGAAAAAGATAGGAAAGAAGAGGCTGTCATTGGGCTGCCCCATGGGATGTGATTTGTATTTCCGCATATAAGTGTTGGGAAACGATGTTGCGAGGTGAAAGAATTCATGTTCAAACCTGTGTCGGTAGGTAAGCGTACCCGTTATAGTTACGGAAAGATTCATGAAGTCTTGGGGGTTCCGAATCTAATTGAAACCCAGAAAAGCTCTTATGAATGGTTTTTGCGAGAGGGATTAAAAGAGATTTTTAAAGACATCTCTCCAATCCAAGATTTTACCGGCAATTTGATACTTTCTTTAGAAGATTTTACACTTGGCGAGCCGAAGTATTCGGTGGATCAATGTAAAGATCGAGACGTTACCTATGCGGCTCCTATGCGAGTAACCGTTCGTCTTGTCAATCGGGAAAGCGGTGAAATTGAAGAATCGGAAATCTTTATGGGCGATTTTCCTCTGATGACGGAAAATGGAACCTTTATCATTAATGGAGCGGAGCGGGTTATTGTTAGCCAGCTGGTACGTTCTCCTGGTGCTTACTACGAAGAGAATTTAGATACTTCGGGTAAAAAACTATATAATGCGACAATCATTCCAAATCGCGGAGCATGGCTTGAGCTCGAAACTGATTCTAATGGAGTGATTTTTGTTCGTGTGGATCGGACTCGTAAGATTCCGGCAACAGTGCTTGTGCGCGCTATGGGTTATGAAAGCTATGATTCCATCGTTGATTTATTCGGTGAAAATCAGGCTATTTTGGCGACCCTTGAAAAAGACAGTACAAATACCCGTGACGAAGCGCTCGTTGAAATCTATAAAAGACTTCGTCCAGGCGAGCCTCCTACAGTAGAAAATGCGGAGCAATTGATTTATTCGTTGTTCTTTGATTCGAAGCGTTATGATCTAGCGCGGGTTGGTCGTTATAAATTGATGAAAAAATTAGGCTGGCAGCGTCGTCTGTTGGGTAAAACGCTTGCGGAGCCATTTGTAAATCCTGAGACTGGAAAAGTGCTTGCTAAAGCGGGTGTAACCCTTGACGAAGCTACTTTGCGTTCTTGGGCTGAGAAAGAAATGTTCTCTACAACGGAAGCGGTTACCGCTGTCGTCTTTAAACCAGATACAGAAGAGCATGTCACGATGGTAATGGTTCCGACTCTACCTTATACGAATCGTACGATTACAAAAGAAGATGTCTTTGCAGCGATCAGCTACTTGCTGAATCTAACCCAAGGAATCGGTATGGTCGATGATATCGATCATCTTGGAAATCGTCGACTCCGCTCGGTAGGAGAGCTACTCCAAAACCAATTCCGTATTGGCTTGTCCCGTATGGAACGGGTTGTTCGTGAGCGAATGACGATCCAAGATACAGCTGCGATTTCTCCGAATCAGTTGATTAATATTCGTCCGGTTGTCGCGGCGATTAAAGAGTTCTTTGGTTCAAGCCAATTGTCTCAGTTTATGGATCAGACCAATCCGCTAGCGGAATTGACTCATAAACGACGTCTAAGCGCTTTGGGACCTGGTGGATTGAGCCGAGAACGTGCGGGCTTTGAAGTTCGAGACGTTCATCATTCTCACTATGGTCGTATGTGTCCGATTGAAACGCCAGAGGGACCCAATATTGGTCTGATTGGCTCTCTTTCCACGTATGCACAAGTGAACCAATTTGGTTTCATCGAAACTCCTTATCGCCGAGTTCGTAAGGAAAAAGATGCTAAATCTGGTGAGGTGCTTGTTCGTGTTTCAGAAGAAGTCATTTATTTGACGGCGGATGATGAAGAAGAAATGGTTGTCGCTCAGGCGAATGAGCCACTGGGTGAAGATGGTCAATTCCTCGATCCGACGATCACAGTTCGATATAAAGATGAAACCCTAGAAACAGATCCAGCAAAAGTTGACTATATGGACGTTTCGCCGAAGCAGGTAGTTTCGATTGCGACTGCATTGATTCCTTTTCTTGAGCATGATGATGCGAACCGTGCCTTGATGGGTGCGAATATGCAGCGTCAGGCAGTACCTCTTTTACGTACTCAAGCTCCTGTGATTGGAACAGGGATGGAATATAAAGTAGCTTGTGATTCTGGCGTAGTTATTTTGGCGCGCCACGCAGGTACGGTTGAAAAAGTAACTGGCAGAGAAATTCAGGTTCGGACCGATGAAGGTAAATTGGATAGCTACCGGATGATGAAATTCATTCGGTCTAACCAAGGAACTTGTATCAATCAAAAGCCGATCGTCTTTAAAGGCGAGCGTGTAGAGGCTGCTCAGGTACTTGCTGATGGTCCTTCGACGGATCAGGGCGAACTGGCTTTAGGCTATAACGTTCTTGTCGCATTTATGCCATGGGAAGGTTATAACTACGAAGATGCGATTCTTCTAAGCGAAGATTTAGTCAAAGAAGATGTGTTTACCTCTCTTCATATTGAAGAGTACGAATGCGAATCTCGAACGACTAAATTAGGTGAAGAAGAGATTACTCGCGATATTCCAAACGTATCGGAAGATGGTCTGAAAGATCTGGACGATCGTGGAATTATCCGTATTGGTGCTGAGGTCCGAACTGGTGATATTCTGATCGGTAAAGTAACGCCTAAAGGTGAGACTGAGCTGACTGCAGAAGAGCGACTGCTGCGAGCAATCTTCGGCGAAAAAGCCCGCGAAGTCCGTGATACCTCTTTGCGAGTACCTCATGGTGAGGGTGGAAAAGTAGTAGATGTAAAAGTCTTTAATCGTAAAAACGGGGATGAGCTTCCACCGGGTGTGAATGAACTCGTTCGTGTATATATTGCTCAAAAACGTAAAATCTCTGTCGGGGATAAAATGGCTGGACGACATGGTAATAAAGGGGTTGTATCCCGAATTTTACCACGTGAAGACATGCCTTTCCTTGATGATGGACGTCCGGTACAAATCGTCCTCAATCCGCTCGGCGTTCCTTCTCGTATGAATATCGGTCAGGTGCTTGAAACTCATCTTGGATGGGCGGCGAATGCACTGGGGATGAAGCTGCGTGAAGGCAGTAAGGAAGTAATTGAAAAGCTAGTTGAAAGTGGCTACGATATGAAAGCCTATGGAGCGCCTAAGCCTGACAAAGCTGGCGTTTATATGGCAACTCCAGTCTTTGATGGCGCTTTAGAAAACGAACTCTTCG
>JAGOZY010000048.1 GCA_018058445.1 Negativicutes bacterium
CTGCAGCAGGTCAAGGAACCCGCATGGGCCGTGAAGGGAATAAATTGTTTTTGCCACTCGGTGGGAAACCGATCTTGGTTCATACTCTAAAAGCACTAGAAAAGTGCGGTGTGAATCAAATTATTCTGGCGGTTCATCCAAATGAAATAGAATGGATTCGTGAGGAAATACAAAACTGGGAGATCGCGATTCCGATTGAGCTGGTTGTCGGCGGTGCTGAGCGCCAAGATTCAGTCTATGAAGCGTTACAGATTGTATCAAAAGAGTGCCAGTTGGTCTTGGTTCATGATGGGGCTCGCCCGTTTATCAAACCAGAAATCGTGACCAGACTCCTTGAAGAAGCGAAGATTCATCCGGCGATCATTGTTGCTGTTCCTGCCAAAGATACGATTAAAATAGCTGATTCTACTGGACAAGTGAAGGGAACTCCTGATCGCTCTACTTTATGGCAAATTCAAACACCTCAGTGTTTTGCGCCAAGTCTACTCAAAAGAGCTCACGATGAGGCGAAGAAAAGCGGCTTCCGAGGTACCGATGATGCCAGCCTAGTCGAGCAGCTCGGTGAAACCGTTTGGCTTTTAAAGGGAGACTATCAAAATATAAAGATTACGACGCCAGAGGACTTAATTGTTGCTGAGGCGTTTTTAAATGGAGAACAGAAGATGAAATTTCGAATCGGTAAAGGATATGATGTTCATCAGCTTGTGGAGGGACGACCTCTTATCCTTGGAGGCGTTGAGATTCCTCATTCAAAGGGACTTTTGGGACATTCCGATGCGGATGTGTTGGCTCATGCCATATCGGATGCTTTGCTAGGTGCTGCGAATTTAGGCGATATCGGTCGCCATTTTCCCGATACGAATCCGGCCTTTAAGGGCGCTGATAGCATTGTTCTTCTTCAGCAGGTTGTCGAACTTTTGAAAAAAGAAGGCTATGGGATCGGTAATGTGGATGCGACTGTGATGGCAGAACGACCCAAACTTGCGCCTTATATTCCTGTGATGCAGGAAAGACTGGCAGCCGCTATGGAAATCGAAGTCGGGCAGCTTAATATTAAAGCTACGACAACAGAAAAACTTGGTTTTGTCGGACGCGAAGAAGGATTTGCTGCTGAGGCGATTGTTCTTATTGAAAAAGCCACGGATAAATAACCTAAACAGGAGCGCGATTCCGCAAGGAAACAGCGGAGAGTGTTTTTTAGTGGTTGGGAGTTTCATGTTATAATTCAGAGAGATAAAAATGAAGTATCCTGGGAGGAATAAAAATGGAAATGCGTGTTCGTTTTGCCCCTAGTCCAACAGGTCCGTTTCATATCGGTGGTGCGCGGTCAGCTCTTTTTAATTGGCTGCTTGCTCGTAAAACGGGTGGGAAATTTATTATTCGAACTGAGGATACTGACCTTGAACGGTCACGACGTGAATACGAAGAGAATATTATGGCTGCCTTAAAGTGGCTGGGTATGGATTGGGATGAAGGTCCAGATATTGGTGGTCCTTATGGCCCTTATCGCCAAACTGAGCGTTTAGAGACCTATCGAATTTATACGAATCAATTGCTAGAGTCTGGCAAAGGATATCGTTGTTATTGTTCGGAAGAGGAAGTGGAAGCCGAGCGACAAGCTGCTCTCGCGAAAGGTGAAACTCCACGGTATAGTGGTAAATGTTCTCGTTTGACCGCCGAAGAACGTGAGGCTTTTGAATCTCAAGGACGAAAATCTGTAGTACGTCTTGCGGTGCCTCTTGGTGAAAAAATTACGTTTAATGATCTCGTCCGTGGCTGGGTAACCTTTGAGTCAGATGGCGTAGGCGATTTTGTATTAGTAAAGTCTGATGGCATCCCTGTTTATAATTATGGGGTGGTTGTGGATGACGCTTTAATGAAAATTACCCATGTAATTCGGGCGGAAGAGCATTTATCAAATACACCTCGTCAAATATTGATTTATCAGGCGCTTGGACTTCCGGTACCTGAATTTGGTCATGTCTCGTTGATTCTTGGAACGGATCGTAGCAAGATGAGTAAACGCCATGGAGCGACCTCTGTCGATCAGTATCGTCAAATGGGCTTTTTGCCGGAAGGACTGGATAATTTCCTCGCGCTTCTGGGTTGGTCTCCGGATGATGAAGAAGAGATCTTTACTCTGGATCAATTAGTAGAGCGTTTTTCTTTGGAGCGGGTAGCAAAAAATCCTGCGGTTTTTGATATGGATAAGTTAATCTGGGTCAATGGACAACATATGAAGAAATTGCTGCCAGCTCAGTTGATGGAGATGGCTTTACCGCATCTGATCGAAGCTGGGTATATCAAAGAAGACTTTATCAGTGTGCCCCAACATAAAGAGTGGCTAGAGAAAGTCGTCGCAGCGGAGCAAGAGCATATCAACTATGCGGCTCAAGTGCCGGCAGAAGTTCGTCAATATTTTATCGATGAGGTAGAATTCGAAGGAGAAGAGCCGAAGGCTGTCTTGGCTGATCCTGAAGTTCTTCCAGCAGTTCTGAGCTTTCTCGATAAATTACCAGAAACCGACATGGAAGATGGAGCGATTAAAGCACTTTTTAAATCGATCATGAAAGAAACTGGCTTACCAGGTAAGAAGGTATTCATGCCGATTCGAATTGCTTTGACTGGCGAAAGTCATGGTCCAGAGCTACATCATCTGATTCCTCTGCTTGGTGTGGAGCGTACAGAGAAGCGAATTCGTCACTCCTTGAAAACACTCGGCTTAATCTAGTATAATAAAACTGATAAGTGAAAAGACGTTGAACAGGAAAAGTAGAGAACGTTCTTTTATACAGAGAGCTGCCTCTTGGCTGAGAGGGCGGCAAAAAGAATTTTTTGAAAATGCCCCTGGGAGTTGGAAGATCGAAATGAAGTAGGTCTTTCCGGTGATACCGTTATCATCTGAAAGGGATAGCTCTGTAGCTATCTGAACCAGAGTGGAACCGCGGCCTATCGCCTCTGAATAAGAGATGATAGGCTATTTTATTTGTCTGATAAAAATGAAGATAATCGTAGGAGGATGTATGATGTCAATTCGCGTTTATAACACCCAAAGCCAAAAAAAGGAAGAGTTTGTACCGATAGAGCCGGGAAAAGTAGGAATGTATGTATGTGGTGTGACTCCGTATAACCACCCTCATATCGGAAATGCTCGTCCTTTCGTGACCTGGGATGTGATTCATCGCTATCTGGTGAAAAAAGGCTATGAAGTGACTCATATACAGAACTTTACTGATGTGGATGACAAAATCATTAAATCAGCGCAAGATCGCGGTATTACCTGGAAAGAGCTTGCTGATGAATATATTGCCGGATACTATACAGTCATGGATGCCCTCAATGTCCGGCGAGTGGATCATTATCCGCGAGTATCTGATCATATGCCAGAAATTATCAATATGGTTGAGACTTTGATTCAAAAAGACCATGCCTATGCGGTGGATGGAGATGTTTATTTTGCCGTCGAGAGTTTTTCCCACTATGGTGAACTGAGTCACCGTAGCTTGGATGATATGGAGGCTGGGGCTCGAGTCGAGGTGGATAGTCGAAAGCGTCATCCGATGGATTTTGCTCTTTGGAAATCCGCGAAACCTGGTGAGCCTTCATGGGAAAGCCCATGGGGACTGGGACGTCCCGGCTGGCATATCGAATGCTCGGCGATGTCGATTAAGTATTTAGGGAATCAGTTTGATCTCCATGGAGGTGGAAGCGATCTGATTTTCCCTCATCATGAAAATGAAATTGCCCAGTCTGAATGCTGCACTGGCATTCATCCGTTTGTGAAGTATTGGTTGCACAATGGATTTATCACAATCAAGCAAGAAAAAATGAGTAAGTCGATGGATAATTTCTTTTTGGTGAAAGATATATTAGCTCATTTTAGTGGTGAGGTTCTTCGCTTTTTCTTAATTTCCAGCCAGTACCGCAGTCCACTAGACTTTTCCGACGAGCGCCTTCAAGAAGCAAAGCGCAGTTGGGAACGGTTCCGAAACGCCGACCAAGCACTCGATCGATTAGATTCTCAAGCTACAGATAGTGGGGCGGATGATGAATTACTTCGCCGTGTAGCTCAAATCGCAAAAGAATTTGATGAGGCGATGGCGGATGATTTCAATACTTCGTTAGCGATGGCGTCGATGTTTGCTCTATCTAAGGAGATTAATCAATTGGTGACTCGGGGCGCTGGGACGAAAAAAGAAGTGGAAGCGATTCAGAATTCTTGGGACGAGATGAAAGAAATTCTGGGACTCTTGGAAGATCTTTCCGATCATGGGCAGGAAGATGATTCGCTGACGAACTCTCTGATGGAAGTACTGATTAGCTTGCGGACAGAAGCGAAAGAAGCCAAAAACTGGGCGATGGCCGATCAGATACGGGATCAGCTAAAAGCGATCGGGGTTGCCCTCGAAGATACTGCCGAAGGGGTACGGTGGAAGCGTAGTGAATTTTAATCATTTTATCCAAGAACGGGGTAAGCTAATTGAAAAAGCTCAGAAAGGGCAAGCTCCAGGGAAGCTGCTGGAAGATCCTTTGACTTTAGCTTATTTAGGGGATGCGTGGTTTAGTTTGTACATTCGTTCTTATCTTTGCTATCAGGGTTGGCAGAATGTCAGGTTGCTCCAGTCCGTAGAGGGGAAGATTGCCTCTGCGACTTATCAGGCGATCGCTTGGCGGGCTCTTGAAGAGGAGTGGACGGAAGAAGAAAAAGGTTGGTTCAAACGAGGGCGTAATTCAAGTCCTAGTCGAGGTCGGGGTGGGCCGGACTACCGAATTTCAAGCGGCTACGAGGCTGTTCTTGGATTTTTACTTGACCGTAAGAAAATGGAGCGACTGGAAGAAGTGGCTGAAAAATCAATACAGATCATACTAAAAGCATTGGAGGAGAATAAAGAATGAATGATGTGACGATGAAGGTAGCCTTAATCAACTATACGCCTGATCCAGATCGAACTGCTGCTGCTGCGGCTCGACTTTGTTATTCTGCTGCTGGTGCTGAAGAGCTGGTTGAGAAGATGAGTGATGAGCAGGTAGAGAAGCTTTTGACTAAAATTGTGGATATGGGTCATTACTCGACTCTGGAGCATAGCAGTTTTACCTTTGCGATTGAGGGCGTCTCGCGGGCGCTAACTCACCAGTTGGTTCGTCACCGGATTGCTTCTTATAATCAACAGTCACAGCGCTATGTCAAAGAAAGTGCGTTTGACTATGTGATTCCGTCGGCGATCGCAAGTAACCCTGAAATGAAGGCGAAGTATATCGCTCATATGGCGACTGTACAGACTTTTTATAATGAACTGCTAGAAAGCGGTATTCACCGGGAAGATGCCCGTTATATTCTACCGAATGGGGCGGAGACGAAGATCGTCGTGACGATGAATGCTCGCTCCTTACTTCACTTTTTTGAGTTGCGCTGCTGTACCCGGGCGCAACTTGAGATTCGCTTGTTGGCTGAAAAGATGCTCGCTGAGGTCCGCAAAGTAGCTCCTGTGATTTTTGCTAAGGGGGGGCCGACGTGTGTTTCACAGGATCTCTGCAATGAAGGGGAAATGACTTGTGGCCGTTTGGAAGCTCTGCGAGCAGCTAAGGCGAGGGTGAGCGTATGAGTATAGAACAGTATATTGGCGGCGGGCATGCAGTCGAAGCTGCGCTACTCGCGGATCGACCCATTTCAAAGATATTTATTTCGGCTGCTGCTACGGAGCGTTTTCGCAGTTTAACAAAATTGGCGAAAGAGAAACGAGTGGTCATCCAAGAGACTGACTCACGTAAGCTCAATGAATTAGCGCCGGACCTTCGCCACCAAGGCGTGCTGGCCCTTAGTTCCCCTGTGGCCTATCGAACCATTGATGAAATGCTTGATATTGCCGCATCCCGAAAAGAAGATCCGCTGATTGTTTTTCTTGAAGGTGTGGAAGATCCGCGTAACTTAGGGGCTCTTATTCGCAGCGCAGAGGGCTTTGGTGCTCATGGGGTGGTCATTCCTCGCCGCGGGGCAAGCCCGCTCACTGCGGTGGCTGCTAAGGCCGCTGCGGGCGCTCTGGAGAGAATCCCGGTGGCTCAAGTGGGGAATTTATCTCAGGAGATGGAAAAACTGAAAAAAATGGGGATCTGGATCGCTGGGCTTGCTTTGGAGGGAAGTCGAGAGATCACTCAGGAAAATTTGAAAGGTCCGCTGGTCCTCGTTCTGGGGAATGAGGGAAAAGGACTGAGTCGTCTGGTACGGGAACGTTGCGACTTTTTGCTGCTGATTCCTTTGGCTGGTGAAGTGGGTTCTTTGAATGTGGCGACAGCCGGTGCGGTGGCCTTGTATGAAGTGCAGAGGCAGCGCCGCTTGGTCCTAAAAGGATGAGTCGGTGGACTTGGCTTCTGGTAGATGGGTATAACCTTCTACATGGTTGGTTTGGGAAGAATCGGGAGGACGTAAGTTTAATTGACAAGCGGGAAAAACTCATCCGTTTATTGATGGACTATGGTGGCTATCATTCGCTGCGAACTACCGTTGTTTTTGATGGGCAGGGAAATCTGGAGGAGCGGGAAGTAAAGAGTACTAAATTTGACATTATCTATGGAGTGCAGCAGGAAACGGCGGATCAATGGATCGAAAGGCGTGCTTGGGAGCTGGTGAAGCAGGGGTGGACTGTGAAAGTCGTGACGTCCGATCAATTGGAGCAGCGGGTGATTTTTGGTGCGGGAGCATTGCGGGTTCCTTGTCGTGAGATGATGGAAGATATGAGGCTGACTTTGAAGGAGATTCGCTCAGAAATCGCGCAGAG
Source organism: Negativicutes bacterium (assembly GCA_018058445.1). Classification (GTDB taxonomy): domain Bacteria; phylum Bacillota; class Negativicutes; order JAGOZY01; family JAGOZY01; genus JAGOZY01. The sequence continues at coordinate 6,774 of JAGOZY010000048.1, forward strand.
AGAATTTGGCGAGCGCAATGAACTTTCAAATAGAATTGATGAGTCAGTGTTGAGTGAACTCGAACGTTGGCGTCGTGGGAAGGTCTGAGACCCCGATTATGTTGACTTTTCACATCTGAAACATCTATAATTAGATACGTTGGGTACTGGTTTAAATGCCAGTTTAAAAATTAGCCTTAGAGAATGGAGGGGTAATATGGAATTAAGTTCCACAGATCTCTATGGCCGATTAGAGCAGATGTCTGATGAAGACATTGCAGTTTTTTGCAAAGAGCAGGAAAATGCGGCTGCTTTAGAATATTTGATTAGTAAGTATCGTAACTTTGTTCGGGCAAAAGCTCGTTCTTATTTTCTTATTGGAGCAGACCGAGAAGACATTATTCAGGAAGGTATGATTGGTCTTTATAAGGCGATTCGCGATTTTCGAAGTGATAAATTATCGTCATTTCGCGCCTTTGCGGAGCTTTGTATCACCCGTCAGATTATTACTGCGATTAAAACTGCGACTCGGCAGAAACATATCCCTTTAAATTCTTATGTGTCACTGAATAAACCGATTTATGATGAGGACTCGGATCGTACGTTGCTCGATATTTTGTCGGGCTCCCGGGTCTCTGAT
>JAGOZY010000049.1 GCA_018058445.1 Negativicutes bacterium
GGGGAGCAGCGACGTCTGGAGATCGCAAGGGCTCTTGCAACTGAGCCAAAGCTTCTTCTCCTCGATGAACCAGCAGCCGGAATGAATCCCCAGGAAACAAAGGAACTCACCGAACTGATTCAGTGGATTCGTGAAAAATTTAATTTAACTGTGCTACTAATTGAGCACGACATGTCACTGGTTATGAAGCTTTGCGAACGAATTTACGTACTGGATTATGGAACAGTCATTGCCCACGGAACGCCAGAGGAGATTCGGCAGAATCCAAGGGTTATTCAGGCGTATCTAGGAGAGGAGGGATAACGGATGCTCAATGTTGAAAATTTACATGTCCATTATGGAGCGATCCATGCCCTCAAAGGAGTTTCCATTCAAGTTCCTCAAGGTAAAATTGTCACACTGATTGGTGCAAACGGAGCGGGAAAATCAACGACTCTTAAAGCACTCTCGGGACTTTTAAAACCGAGCCAAGGAAAAATCATTCTCGAAGGTAAAGAAATTCAAAAAATGGAAGCTCAAGATATCGTTCGACTGGGAATGAGCCAAGTACCAGAAGGGCGAAGAGTGTTTGCCCATATGTCAGTGCGGGAAAATTTGGATCTAGGGGCTTATGTCCGAAATGATAAATCAGGAATTCAAGAAGATATGGAAAAGATTTTTGTTCGTTTTCCTCGGCTTAAAGAACGAGAAAAGCAACTAGCTGGGACTCTTTCCGGTGGGGAGCAGCAGATGTTAGCTATGGGTAGGGCCCTGATGAGCCGTCCACGGCTACTTCTTTTGGATGAGCCTTCCATGGGACTTGCGCCACTTCTTGTAAAAGAAATCTTCCGCATTGTGGAAGAAATCAATCAAACAGGAACAACGGTGCTTCTTGTAGAACAAAATGCTCATATGGCTCTTTCAATTGCCGACTATGCCTATGTACTCGAAACTGGTGTGGTAAGTCTAGAAGGGCCAGCCGCGGAGCTGGCTCAAAGTGAAAAAGTGAAGGCTGCTTATCTCGGAGGATAGGAGGGTTTCTTTTAGAAGTGGCTTTTATAGAAGAGCTGCTTAGCCCTTCTTTTTTTAGAAATCGGAATCCTCGGTTTTTCGTGTAGACAGGCGAAAAAAATCTTCGTCGAGACATTACAGATAAATCGTTCTAGGAGAAAATCTGGAAATCTTCCATTCACTTCGCTCAGCGAAAATTTCCGACATTTTCTATTCCAAGACTCTTTATCCTTCATTTCGACTTGATAATCATTTTCGCTCTTGTCTACACTGATCTTTAAACCAATATCTAGTTGGGTCGTTTTCGGGTGCCTTGCGATTAATTCGTGAGCCTGTTGAAGTGAGAATAAGTCATTAGCCCATTCGCTTTTTTTCATGAAGCATCGCGCCTTGAAAAAAAGCGCTTTGGGCTTGACGAAAGTCGAACATAAACAGTGCGGAAGAATTTGCAAGGACTTGAAACGACAAGAAGAACGAAGAGGGAGAAAAGCCATAGAGTAGCAAGCTTTGCTGAGAATAAGTTAACAGAAATGATGACCTAGCCTAAGTAAAAAAACAGGGAGGGATTAAGATGTTTGTAGCGGATCGTATGACAAAAAATCCAGTAACTATTTCACCAGAGACTTCTGTCTCGCACGCTCATGAATTAATGAGAAACAAGAAATTCCGCCGTTTACCTGTGGTTGAAGGGGAAAAGCTAGTTGGCTGGGTGACTGAAAGAGATTTGCGAGAGGTCTCTCCCTCATCAGCGACAACCCTATCGGTCTATGAGATGAATTATCTGCTCTCAAAGCTTAAAATTGCTGATGTGATGCAAAAAGACTTGGTCACTGTACCAGTTGATGCCGCGGTAGAAGAGGCAGCTCTTCTCATGTATCGCCATAAAATTGGAGGAATGCCAGTCCTCGATGGAAATCAGCATTTAGTAGGTATCATCACTGAGACCGACATCTTTAGAGCCTTTCTGGATATGATGGATGTGGTTCACGGGGCGACTCGATTTACTTTGCAGTCGGAAGATAAAATAGGCGTTTTTGCGGCTCTTTCTGGGCTCTTTGCTCGTAAAGGCTTATCTATTTCGTCGGTGACAAATTATCCCGGCCCTGATGGGAGTGCCTATATTGTGGTTCGAGTTCCTGGTGATCACGACACTGCCAAAGAGGCCGTTCCAGATATCGAACTGCTTGGACTTAAAATTATAGCCATCAATCAATTGCCTCCCATGGAGCTTCAGGGAAAAGGATAGAAAAAAGCCAGGCATTAATGCCTGGCTTTTTGTGTTATCGAAGAAGGATAACCTCACTGAATCAAAAAAAGGACTTTACCAGTCGCATTGTTCCGACGATTAATAATCCAATTCCAGCTCCAAACATGGAAGTTTTGGCAAGGCTATAAATGGTAATGAATTCGACATGATCGAAGATCTCAACTCCACTGGGGAGATAATACTCAAGAGCGACACAAATAGCTCCCAGAATAATAAGAAAAACAGGGTTTTTTGTAGTCACAGCGTACATCCTTTCTAGCTAACTTAAAAAATAGTTACGTGAAAAGAGCTGTAGCAAGTGTATCACGGAATGGGCAGGTTAGAAAGTTGAAAGAGGAACGAAGGAGAACTTTCAGGATCGAGTTGTTTCTTCTTTTGACAGATGCTATAATGAGAATGGTTGAGAATAAAGTTAGCTCCGCTTTTTTGCGGAGCTTTAGTTGTCTTTTCGGAGGTGAGAATATGAATCAGGAAAAAATAAATGCCAGAAAAGAGCGGGCAGCTATCCTATCTGTGGTGTCAAACTCACTTTTGGTATCGGGAAAATTTGCGGTGGGAATTGCCATGGGCTCTATTGGAATTTTATCGGAAGCGGTCCATTCAAGTATGGATCTACTAGCTTCAGGAATTTCTTGGTGGTCTGTGCGGCAATCAGCAAAACCACCGGATAAAGAGCACGCTTATGGGCATGGTAAGATTGAAACCATGTCGGCTTTTGTTGAAGCTCTTTTAATTATTCTTGCTGCCTTATGGATTGCCGTGGAGGCGGTCAAAAAATGGTTTAATCCAGAGCCGATTGAAGGTCTCTCCTGGGGACTTGGCATTATGGCTTTATCGATTGTCATCAATCTGCTTGTCGCGAATCATTTGTTCAAAGTCGGTAAAGAAACCGACTCCGAAGCTTTGCAGGCTGATGGGCATCACTTGGCAGCTGATGTATGGAGTAGTGTAGGCGTATTAGTCGGGCTTGGCGCGATCTGGCTCACAGGCTGGATGTGGCTCGATCCAGTCATTGCTTTGCTCGTAGCTGGCTGGATTTTCCGAATTGGTTGGAAGCTGGCGCAAAAGGGGATGGAAGGGCTTGTTGATACGGCTCTTCCAGAAGCAGAGGAGGAGAAAGTGAAGGCGATTCTCGAGGCGGACCCCAGAGTTCACGTCTTTCATAAACTTCGAAGCCGCAAAAGCGGAGCCATACGATTGATTGATCTTCATGTTCACTTAGATGGCGATATGAGCCTGGCTGAAGCTCATCTTATCAGTCATGAAATTGAAGCTAAAATTGAAGAAGCTTTACCAAAAGTGGATGTGATCATCCATCTTGAACCAAGTTGGTGTCGCTTTGAAGAAGCTGCACAGAGTAAGCTATGATATACTAAAGAAAGCTTAAGACGTGATGGGAGTGACTTTGATGGCCGTAAAAGGACCTGTTCAAGTAGCTTTAAAAGATATTGCTGAAATGAAAAAACAGCATCCTTGCGGATCTAATCGTTGGGAAATTACCCGCACGGGGATGGATATTGGCATGAAGTGCCTCGGTTGTGGACACTTTGTCTTAACCCCTCGGGTAAAGTTTGAGAAGTCCTTAAAAAAATTAATTCCATTTTCCCCAGAAGAATAAAAAGCGTAGAGCTTCTTTTATCAAGAAGTTCTACGCTTTTTAATTTAGCGAATCGGCCAGCCGACGAGCGCATCCTCATTAGGATGAAGTAAAATGACATCTCCTTCACCATCTACCGACCCTAGCACAAGACACTCACTTTTAAATCCGGCAACTCGTAGTGGCGGAAGTCCGAGGGCGGCGACTATTTTTCTACCAATCAAATCCTCAGGCTGATAACGTCGGGTAAGTTGGGCTGAGGTCTGACGAAAGCCGGAGGGACCAAAGTTAATTTTTAGTTTATACGCAGGGACGCGGGCTTCAGGAAAAGGAATGGCTTCTTCGATAATACCGACCCGGATATCCAGATCGATAAGGTCATTGATCGTACTCATTTGTGTGAGCCTCCTTTAGGTATTTTATTTATTATATAGTAAAAAGGAAAATCAAATAAGTGGCAGGGAGAATGAGGCGCTTAGCGAATAGATAAAGTATAAGATGATTGTTTGAAAAATTGATATTAAATAGTTCGAGGAGGATGATTAATCATGGATAAAGCAGTAATTTACACCCGTGGCGGTGACCAAGGGATGACGAGCTTGCTCGATGGAACTCGGGTAAAAAAATATGATACTCGTGTGGAAAGCTACGGAACAATTGATGAACTAAACTCGGTGATTGGTTTTGCTCAGCATTATTTGGAAGAAGAACCAATGCGGGATAATCTCCGAAAAGTGCAGCGAGATTTATTTGGTGTAGCGGCGGAACTTGCCGATCCATCGGGCGAATATAAAGCTGGATTTAATGACGAAACGATCACAAAGCTTGAAAACTGGATCGATGAAACCTTAAAACGATATGATCCAGCTCCTAAATTTATTGTCCCAGGAACCAACCAGGCTTCGGGTGCGATGCACGTGGCTCGGACTGTCTGTCGACGGGCCGAAAGACTGATGGTTAAATTAAACGACAATGAGCCGATCAATCCACTGTTGATTAAATATGTAAATCGACTCTCCGATCTACTTTATACCTATGCTAGATTCACTGAAGAGTGCCAAGAACTTGTTCATCCAGATGGAACAGAGACTGGCAACGTTTGCAAAGTCCGCGTCTAGGTGCACCCTTAGCCAGTAAAGAAAAGACATTCCTTAGTCAAGGAATGTCTTTTTGTTTTAGAAAGAGTTTTTAAGCATTTTTCGCTCTTTAAAATAAACCGATTGGAGCTTCGCAGCCTCAGCCATATCAAGGGCTTCACGCAGATAGCCACCTACCGCAGTTGGTACATGAGCGTCTGACCCAACGGTAACGTATTTTCCGCCCAGTTCTTTAAAACGTCGGCATAATTCAAACAGTGATTCTTTAGCACTGGTGCTTTTAAACCTGCGGGTATTGATCTCAAGAGCTTTCTCTTTTTCCGCCAGTTCTTTAAATAAGACATCCCACAGATCTGCATCGTCACGGTAGTGTAGGTCTGGATCTGCATAATCATTATAGCGGCAGATATAATCGATATGGCCGAGGCTGTCAAAGTCTTCGAGACCTCGTGTTTCTTCGATCATTACTTCTAAATAACGACGATAGGCGGCTGACTTACCAAAGTTTTTATAATAATCACCTGTGTAGGGATCAAGACCATCGACCATGTGGATGGATGCTAGTACAAAGTCCCAGGGGTAGCCCGAGACGACGTTTTTGTTCTTTGCCCGGCAAGAACGCTGCATGCCGATTTCAACGCCTAAAAGAAGCCTTTCTGAACGAAGAGGCTCATAAGTTGCAAAATATTCATCTGGCTCAAAAACAACGATCGATGGATCAAGTGGGAAGTCATAGTCTAGGTGCTCTGTTAAAATGCCGCCAATTCGTAGGTCTGTCAAGGCTTGTAAAAGCTCTGGCAACTGTTGTCTAGCATCTTGCGAGAACGGGAGTGTATGGAGATGACAATCAAAAGGGGTGCTCATAAGTCTCCTCCTAAAACTGAATTAGGCTTCGTCTCTTTATTTTCGAACAAAGAAGTAGCTGCCCATTTCGGAAAAACATTTTTTAATAACACCGATACTGGCAAGGGTTGATTCGCCGGCGACGCGGGGGTGATAATCAAGACCAATTTCTTTAATGACTCGTCCTTGTTTATGGGCTTCGATCAGAAGCTCTGCATCAATAAATGATCCTTCCGATTGTAGCTGAACATTGGTGAGAATTTCTCGTTTAAAAAGCTTAAAGGAAAAATTCACATCTTGCACTTTTAGACCGAAAAGGGTACGAATTAATAAGTTGTAGCCGCGGGATAAAATCTTACGCTTGATTGGCTCGTCACGAGTCAGCCGATAACCAATCAAGATGTCCGCATCATCAATCTGGGGAATGGCAGCAGCCACATCATCAAAATCAAGAGGTAGATCGGAATCCATATAAAGGATATAGTCTTTGCGGGCTTCTGAGAATCCTGTGCGAAGAGTTCCGCCCAATTTTCGATTGACTGGTTGGTGAATAACTCGCAGCTCAGGGTACACTAAAGCGAGCTGATCGGCGAGTTCGCCACAGCCGTCTGTACTGGCATCGTCAACAACGACAACTTCAAAATCGATTCCAAGTTTTTTACCGATTTGAAGAGCTCCGGTCACACAAGCCTCAATATTTTCGATTTCATTATACATAGGAAAAACAAAAGATAGACTGGTAAGTTTTGTCACTAGGGAAGAGCCTCCTTTAAATAGGTTCCGAAAGAATGGGGAATTTAGTCGTATAAAGAGAGTAAAGTAGCTCTTAAACCATCCTCTAAGGGTGTTTTTGCGGTCCAATTAAGATGAGCTTTCGCAAGTGACGGAGAGAGAAGAGATTTTGTAATATCTCCTTCTCGGGCAGGCTCGCGTAGGATATTAGGCTGAACTTGAGCTAAATCGGCGAGAATATCGATCAATTTTAGCAAAGAAATTTCTGACCCAGTGCTGATATTATAGGCCTGATTTGTACCAGAAGTCAAAAGCGCCTGATAATTTGCTTGAGCAACATCTTTCACGTAGATAAAGTCGCGAGTTTGCTCGCCATCGCCATATAAGGTGATGGAGTCATTTTTTGCGAGTTTCTTTGTGAAAATACTGATAACGCCGCCTTCACCGAGGTCGCCTTGTCGTTCGCCATAAACATTCGAGTAGCGTAAGATCACATAATCCAGGCCGAAGTTTTTTTGATAGAGTTTGAGATAACATTCCTCAGACCATTTACTTAAACCATAAAAGGAAAGCGGCTCGGCAGGTGAATCTTCGGGTGTCGGAAAATGTGTGACGTCTCCGTAAATCGCAGCGGTTGAGGCAAAAAGAAACCGTTTTACGCCAGATTTTCGGCTAGCTTCTAATAGATTCACTAATCCAAGAATATTAATATCACAATCTGCATAAGGGTCAGCTAAGGATTCGGGTACACTAGTTTGAGCGGCAAGATGAATGACCGAATCAAACTTCTCTTGATCAAACCAAGCGGTTAAATTTAAGTCGCGGA
>JAGOZY010000050.1 GCA_018058445.1 Negativicutes bacterium
TCAAGACGCAATCAAAAAAGTCTTGAACAAAGAGCCTCATAAAGGGATCAACCCAGATGAGTGTGTGGCAGTCGGTGCAGCGATCCAAGCAGGTGTTCTGGCTGGAGACGTTAAAGATGTACTTCTACTTGACGTGACTCCATTGTCACTTGGGATTGAGACCCTTGGTGGGGTATTTACTCGAATCATTGAGCGAAATACCACAATTCCTACAGCCAAAAGTCAAGTGTTCTCGACAGCAGCTGACGGACAAACTTCAGTTGAAATTCATGTTCTTCAAGGGGAACGAGAAGTGGCTTCTGGTAATAAAACACTGGGACGATTTAGCTTAGATGGTATTCCATCAGCCCCACGAGGAATTCCAAAAATTGAAGTTAGTTTTGATATCGATGCCAATGGTATCGTTCATGTTGCTGCAAAAGATCAAGGAACTGGCAAAGAACAAAAAATCAGTATCACTTCTTCCGGTGGTTTAAACAAAGACGAAATTGATCGAATGATGAAAGAAGCAGAAGCTCACGCAGCGGAAGATCAACAACGTAAAGAAGAAGTCGAAACTCGAAATAATGCAGATGCTCTGGTTTATCAAACTGAAAAAGCAATTAAAGACTTAGGTGATAAAGCGGACGCGGCTCAAGTTGAAAAAGCAAATGTTGCTATGGCAGCAGTCAAAGAAGCACTTGCTGGTACGGATATTGAAGTGATTAAAAAAGCTGCCGAAGAACTTCAGACAATCACCTATGAAATTGGTTCAGCCGCGTATGCCGCGACACAAGGCGCCGAAGGCGAGGGAGAAGCCCAAGGTGGAGCTGGCGAAGCAAAAGACGATGTAGTAGATGCAGATTATACGGTTGTCGACGAAGATAAGAAAAAAGAGTAGATATTTAAAGCTCTGCTTTTAAATAATCTATCTAGATGGGTGGATAACTGCCTTTGAAGTTAGCAGGGCGTTTCGTAAGAGATTGCCCTGTTTCACTTTAGTTGGCAAGCAATGTTAAAATAAGAAGATAAGAGTTTTGGTTGCTTTGAAAGAGTTATTTGAGGAAGTCAGAGGAGTGTAAAACGTTGGCTAAGAAAGATTTTTATGAAACGTTGGGGGTGCCCAAGGGAGCGTCGGAAGACGAGATTAAAAAAGCCTATCGCAAGATGGCTCGAAAGCATCACCCTGATTTAAATAAGGAAACCCAAGATGCCGCCGCCGAGAAGATGAAAGAGGTCAATGAGGCCTATGAAATACTTTCGGATTCCAGCAAAAGGCAGCAATATGATCAATTTGGTCATGCGGCTTTCGATCCTTCGCAAGGCGGAGGACAAGGCGGTTTCGGTGGTGGCTTTAGCGGAGGCGGCTTCGGTGGCTTTGAGGATATTTTTGATATGTTTGGTGGTGGACGTCGGCGCCAGCCAAATGGTCCTGTCGTTGGCGACGACCTTCGTTATGACTTAGAGCTGACCTTCGAAGAAGCGGCCTTTGGAACAACGAAAAAAATTAATCTGCCTCGCATGGAAAACTGCGATACCTGTCACGGATCAGGAGCTGCAGCTGGAACGCATCCAGAAACCTGTCCGAATTGTCAGGGTAGTGGTCAAGTGCAGCAGCCAGTAAACACACCTTTTGGCCGGATGATGAATGTGGCTTCCTGTCCGCGTTGTAGTGGAACTGGGAAGATTATCCCTACCCCCTGCTCGACTTGTAAAGGAAAAGGGAAAGTACGAAAAAATCGAAATCTAGAAGTAAAAGTGCCTGCTGGAACAGACGATGGTCTGCGGCTTCGAATGTCTGGTGAGGGAGAAGCGGGTACCCGTGGTGGCCCGCCAGGAGATCTTTATATCTATCTGAATGTAAAGCCCCACTCCCTCTTTCAACGTGATGGCAACGATGTCTGGTGTGAAGTACCATTGACTATGGTGAAGGCAGCTTTAGGTTCAGAGATTGAAGTGCCGACCTTAGATGGAAAAGTCTCACTGACGATTCCAGAAGGCACACAAACTGGAAAAGTATTCCGGCTGAAAGAAAAAGGAATTCCCCGTTTGCGTGGAACTGGGCGTGGCGATCAGTATGTCCGGGTAAAAGTCATTATTCCAACAAAAATTGATAGTAAACGCCGGAAGCTTTTGGAAGAATTTGCCGAGCTTTCCGGTGATCATGTCAGCCCAGAAGAAAAAAGCTTCTTAAAACAAATGAAAGAAGCGTTAGGGCTTTAGAATTTTTCGGAACATTTCCGAAAATAGAGGAGGACCTCTTTGTGGAGTGGATAGAACTAAGCGTCAAAACAACACCAGAAGCCTCTGAATCGGTCTCGGGTCTCTTTATCCAATTGGGCAGTGGTGGCGTGGAGATTGAAGATTCTGAGTGGATCGAAAATCAACGTGCCCAGGGTGGCTGGGAATATAGTGATCTGGCCCCAGCAAAAGAACAAGGCGTTGTCGTTGTAAGGGCTTATTTTCCGATCGATCAGTGGATCGAGGAGAAGATTCAACGAATCGAAGAAGGACTCCAAGTGATTCGTCATAGTGAGTTAGAGCTAGGTGAAGGAATTCTCCACAGCCAGAATATTGATGAAGAAGATTGGGCTCATGCTTGGAAAGCTTATTTTAAGCCAATTCGAGTCGGAGAACATCTGATTGTGAAGCCGACCTGGGAAGAATATGAAGCTGATGCGGATGATATTATTTTAGAGCTTGACCCAGGGATGGCATTTGGTACTGGCACACACCCAACCACACGGCTTTGTATGGAGGCGTTGGAGTCTTATCTACAGCCCGGTATGGATGTTGTCGATGTTGGCTGTGGCTCGGGAATTTTGGCAGTGACTGCGGCAAAACTCGGAGCTGCTGGCGTCGATGCGATGGACATCGATCCGTTAGCTGTACGAATTACCATTGAAAATGTTCACTTAAATGACGTGGAGAGCGTAGTTCGAAGTCGTGAAAACGATCTTCTTGCTGGCTGGAATCGTCCGGTAAACTTGGTAGTTTCAAACATTGTCGCAGATATTATTTTAAGATTGGCTCCAGTCGTTCCATCTTGCTTGACTGAAAAAGGCCTTTGGCTATCAGGCGGAATCATCACAGAGCGACGAAGCGAAGTTGAAAAAGCGATCAAAGCTCAAGGCTTTAAAATTCTGGAAGTTCGGGAAGAAGCCGGCTGGTGTGTAATCATTGCCCGACTGAAAGAGGTGGCCTAATGCGCCGCCTCTTTTTCCCATTTTCTGGTAATTCCATTTTATTGAATGGCGAAGCTTTTCATCATTTGGTTCGTGTGAATCGCGCTAACGTAGAAGATGAGATTGAAGTCGCAGACGGTCAAGGGCGAGTTGTGCGTGCGCGAATTGCTTCGATCAATGAAGGTCAAGCAGAACTGACTGTTCTTAAAGAAGTCGAAACTAAAATTGAGCCTGAAATAAATCTGGTTTTGGGATTTGGTCTATTAAAGGGCGAAAAAAGTGACTGGCTTATTCAAAAAGCGACGGAACTCGGGGTTAGAGAAATCTGGCCTTTAGCCTTGGATCACTCAGTCGTTCAACTGGACGAGAAAAAAGGGAAAGATCGGGCGGTTCGCTGGCAAAAAATCGCTACGGAAGCAACGCAACAGTGCGGTCGTGACCGAGTACCGCTTGTAAAGGTGCCAATGAAGCTATCCCAAGCTTTGTCTAGCTTTAGGCAAGATGGAATCGTGATTATGCCTCATGAAGCCTTGCCAGAGCATTCCTTGAAAAGAGTGTTGAAAACCAGTGAACCCATTAAAGATGTATTTCTGATTATTGGTTCAGAAGGCGGATTTTCGGCAGAAGAAACGAAACTCGCAGAAGAGCAAGGCGTAAAACTGGTAAATTTAGGGCCCCGTATTTTACGAGCTGAAACGGCAGCACTGGCAGGGGCTGGGATGATACTTTACGAATGGGCAGATTTGGGAGGAACTCAATGAAACGGATCGGGACCCTGACTTTAGGCTGTAAAGTCAATCACACAGAAACTCAAGCGATCGAAGGAATGTTCCGGTCTGCGGGCTATCAGGTCGTCTCTTTTGACGAAGACGCCGATATTTATTTGGTTAATACCTGCTCGGTGACTCATCTGGGCGAGCGAAAATCTCGGCAAGCAATCCGTAAAGTTCATCGCCGAAATCCGAATGCTCTTGTGGTTGTCACCGGATGCTATGCACAGTCGGCACCAGGAGAGATTGCTGATATTGAAGGAGTTAACTTAATTGTTGGAACTCAAGATCGTCAGCACATGGTTGAATGGGTTGAAGAGCAAGGGAAGCAGCAAACGATTCATGTGAATGATATTCTTACGGCGAAGAATTTCGAAGAGCTTCCTGCCTACGAAGAAGGCCGCAGTCGCGCTTTTTTTAAGGTTCAAGAAGGTTGCAATCAATATTGTACCTATTGCATCATTCCTTATACTCGGGGGCCACTTCGTTCACGCTCATTAGAAAATGCCGCCCAAGAAGCACAAGGACTTTTTAAACTTGGCTTTGCCGAAATTGTTCTGACTGGAATTCACTTAGGATGTTATGGATTTGATCTTGTAGAGCGTCCTAGCCTTGCTGACTTAGTCACCGCAGTGCTGGCCCAGAGTGATGAAGGGCGAGTTCGATTAGGCTCTTTGGAGTCTGTTGAAGTCAGTGATGATTTATTAAAACTGATTTCCGAAGAACCTAGGCTCTGCAAGCAACTTCACTTGCCCCTTCAATCGGGATCAGATAAAATTCTAAAAGGGATGGGTCGTCCTTATACAGTTGGGAAGTTTAAAGAACTTTTGGCAAAAGTCAGGGCGAAACTACCTAATGTCGGTGTTACAACAGACATCATTGTTGGCTTTCCTGGTGAGACGGATGAATTGTTCTCCGAAACACTAGAGGCTGTGAAGGAGCTCAACTTTTCAAATATTCATGTGTTCCCCTACTCAGCTCGGCGGGGTACTCCGGCGGCAAATTATCTCAATCAGGTGAGCGACTCGGATAAAAAAACACGAGTGGCAAAACTGCAAGAATTAGCTGATGAATTAGCCGAAGAATTTCGAAACCAATTTATCGGCGAAATTGTTGATGTGATTTGGGAAGAGCCAGACTCAGAAGGTATATCGGGCGGCTGGAGCAGTGAGTATCTGCGCATTTATGGCAAGGTGACAGATGGAAACGTCGGGAAGTTGTGCCAAGCCAAAGTGCAGCAAAAATATCGAGATGGACTTTGGGCAGAATAAATAAAGGGATTCAATCTATAAAAGCGAATACCTATCTTTAGCATAAAAATTTCTCTTAAGAGAGGAGGTTTTTTCATGGAAGATTGTATTTTTTGCAAGATTGCTCAAAAAGCGATTCCTACTGAACCTTGCTATGAGGACGAACACATTTTTGTTTTTCCTGATATCAATCCAGTAGCGCCAATTCATTGGCTTGTGATTCCTAAAGTACATTTTTCTTCAATTGTGAGTGCACAGGAAGAAACAGCTCTTTTAGGACATCTTTTTAGCAAACTGCCAGAAATTGCAAAACTTGCAGGCGTTTCGGAAGATGGCTTCCGAATGGTTGTAAATACAGGCGAAAATGGCGGACAAACTGTCGATCATTTGCATATTCATCTTCTTGGCGGACGAGCAATGACTTGGCCTCCAGGTTAAGCCTTACGAGGCTAAAGATGAATGCATGAATCATAGCAAGGGATAAACAATCGGTTACGCGGAAATGCAAAGTGGAACAAAGACGAAGTCGAATCCTCAGAACCCTGATCAGATTTGACAAGCCCTACTTTTTTTCGTACAATAAGATGAGGTTTATACCCACCCGGAGGGAGGGATAGATAAAATGGCCGAGGTTAAAGTTACAAAAACCGAGACTTTTGAAAGTGCCCTAAAGCGGTTCAAGCGAAATTGCCAGAAGGATGGCACCCTGTCTGAACTCCGCAAGCGGGAGCACTATGAAAAGCCTAGCGTTAAGCGGAAGAAAAAAGAAGAAGCTGCCCGCAAACGCAAATTCAAGTAATATCCAAATTCCTGGAGGTGGATGATTTGCTGAAAGCTCGACTCGATGGAGATATAAAAGCTGCCATGAAAGATCGGGAAGCCGGCAAACTCCGCCTTTCGGTTCTTCGGATGGTTAAGTCTGCAGCGAAATATCTGGAGATTGAACGAAAAGAAGGACTGACTGATGAAGATTTGCTGACGGTTTTCGTTAAAGAAGTGAAGCAACGGCGCGATTCTATCGATGAATTTAAAAAGGGTAACCGAATGGATTTAGTCGAGGCATCGGAAGCAGAACTTGCTATTTTGCAAGAATATCTGCCTCAGCAGCTTAGCGAAGCAGAACTACGAGAACTGGTTCAAGCAGCAGTGCAAGAAACCGGAGCCCAGTCCAAAAAGGATATGGGAAAAGTGATGGCGGATTTGATGCCACGCACTAAGGGGCGAGCCGATGGCAAGCTACTCAACCGGATTGTACAGGAATTTTTACCGTGAATGAGAAGGGGAGGTGGCATCGCCACCTTCTTTTTTTTATAATAGATAAGATAAAAAGGTATTCAAAGGAGATTCATAAATGAAAATTGATGCTTCCTGCTGGCCTGATGTGCAATTGGCAACAGATGAAATGATCTCTTTTCTAAAAAAAGTACTCCAAGAAGCGGCAAGATTAGAAAATGTTAAAGCGAGTACAGAGATTAGTTTGGTGTTTACTGATGACGCCCATATCAAGGAAATCAACCGGAATTATCGGGAGAAAGATCAAGCGACCGATGTTCTTTCATTTGCTTTTTCCGAAGGGGAAGAACCAGAAGCATTTTGGCCAGATGAAGTCACTTTTCTGGGTGAAATTTTTATTTCTGTTGAGACCGCTCGAAAGCAAGCTCAGGAATATGATCACAGCCTCAAACGGGAAATTGCTTTTTTGGGAATTCATGGACTTCTTCATTTGCTCGGTTATGATCATGAACTCGGTCCCGATGAAGAACGAAAAATGTTTGAGCGGCAAAATCAGATTTTAGAAACGATTGGCGTTAAGCGAGAAGGAGCGATAGATCTATGAAAGCAGAAAACCTAGAAGATCTAGTCAAGCAAGCCCAAAGAGCTCGTAAGCGCGCTTATGCACCCTACTCAAGTTATTCTGTCGGAGCTGCACTCTTAGGGAAAAGTGGAAAAATTTATTGGGGAGTCAATGTAGAGAATGCCAGCTTTGGTCTTTCCATGTGTGCGGAGCGATCGGCTATTTTTGCGGCTGTCGCATCGGGGGAGACTTCTTTTGAAGTGATTGCAGTCGCCGCCGAAGGCGAAGACGTGGCTCTGCCT
>JAGOZY010000051.1 GCA_018058445.1 Negativicutes bacterium
TCGAGAGCTCGGTGGTATTTTACAGCAATGCATCCACAATGGCTTTGGATTACATCATTTCAAAGAAGAGCTCACTGGCCCGGGCTATGCTCACCGCTGTATCAAACAGCTGGATGAAATCGAAGGACTAACAGTCTTCACTGATACGATGGTTCTTGAAATACTGCAAAACCGAACAGTCATTGCAGTAAATCCTGAGCAAGGATTGATGGAGCTGTCTGGTAGAGCGATCGTACTTGCGATGGGCTGTCGGGAGAGAACTCGGGGGGCTATCCGAATTCCGGGCGATCGTCCAGCCGGAGTCTTCACTGCTGGTGCAGCTCAGCGAATGGTCAATATGGAAGGTGTCCTTCCTGGTAAAGAAGTCGTCGTTTTAGGCTCCGGTGATATTGGGCTCGTCATGGCACGCCGGATGACTCTTGAAGGTACAAAAGTGAAGGCAGTACTCGAAATCTGCCCTTTCTCAAATGGACTGACTCGAAACATCGTCCAATGTTTGGAAGACTTCGATATTCCACTCCATTTAAGCCATACAATTCTTAAGGTTCATGGAAAAGGCCGAGTAACGGGAGTAACTTGCGCTCAAGTTGATGAAAAAATGCAGCCAATTCCTGGTACTGAATTCGATATTTCTTGCGATACCCTTCTCCTTTCAGTCGGTTTAATTCCAGAGAATGAGCTTTCGCGTGGCCTAGGCCTTGCCCTACATCCACTTACCAACGGACCGATTGTCGATCAACGCAGACAAACGAATATCGATGGTTTCTTTGCTGCTGGCAATGTCGTCCATGTACATGACTTGGTTGACTTCGTTTCTGAAGAAGCCGCAATTGCCGGAAGATCTGCCGCACTTTATGCAAGAGATCAGCTTGAAAAAGAAGAACGAAAAGTACAAATTCAACCCGGTTCAGGAGTTCGAACCGTGGTACCTCACCAACTCGTCATCCCTAAAGAAGGCGAATCAGCACGGCTCTTTTTGCGAGTAAGCAAGCCCGAAGAGAATGTAGTTATTCGAGTAGAATCCGGCGGTACAGAGCTACTCGCCCATCGCCATCCGGTTGTAAAACCGGGCGAGATGATTGTAATGGATCTGTCCAAAGAAAAGGTAGCTTCAATTCACGGCGAATTAACAATTAGCTTGCAAAGGTGGGAAAAGTAATGAACGGAACAGAGAAAGTGCCTTTAAGCTGCATCATCTGCCCTCGTAGCTGCCAACTCGAAGTAAATATGGAGGGTTCTGAAGTCGTCTCAATCGATGGCTTTGGTTGCAACCGCGGTAAAGCCTATGCTCAGGAAGAAATGGTTGCTCCTAAACGAATGCTGACTTTAGCTATTCCGGTAAAAAATGGTGAGCTTCCGGTCTTACCCGTCGTTTCAAAAACTAGCTTGCCCAAAGGGCGAATTATGGAGTGCGCCGAACTCCTGCGTAATTGCGTCGTGGAGGCACCTATTTATGAAGGGCAAATCATTGTTAAAAATATTTTAGATTTAGGCGTTGATATCGTTGCTGCGCGTGACATTCAGGATAAAACAGCTAGCTAAGCCGAATCAATTTCCTACATTATATACGATTTTACAAAAAGCTCCCTGATTATCAGGGAGCTTTTTGTATTCCTTAAAATGCGTTGAAAAAGACAACGGCAACCAATATTGGGGTAACGTAGCGAATGATGGTCATGTAGATACTAAAAAAGTGGCCTAGACGCAGATAACCATCGTTTGTTAGCTCTTTTTTTATAAGGTCTGATGATACTCGCCAGCCAACTATAAGAGCGCAAAATAGACCACCTAGAGGCATCAGTAAGTTCGAGGACATAAAATCAAAGAGATTGAAAAATGTCTTACCAAAAAGGTGAAAATCGCCTAGTAAGCTATTCGGAGTTGGTGATAAAGCTGCGAAGGCACCAAAGAAAACATTTAACCCTACAACAAACAGCGTCGCTTTCTTTCTGGATAAACCCCAATTGCCAATCAAGTAGCTCGTAAACGGTTCAAATAACGCAATCGTGACCGAAGTCGCCGCACTAGCAGCCAGAAAGAAAAACACCGTCGTCAGAACGCCACCAAAAGGCATCTTATCAAACACCAATGGAATCGTTTCAAAAAGAAGTCTCGGTCCTGAGCTCGGATCGATCCCGAAAGAAAACACTGCGGGAAAGATCACAAGTCCAGCAAGTATTGAGATTAACGTGTCAGCGATCACAATTCGCCCAGCACTTTGCACGAGATTGACTTCACTTTTAAAATAACTGGAGTACGTAAGCATCGCACCAGTCCCTAAGGATATCTTAAAAAAAGCTAGTCCTAACGCAGTTAGCCAAGATTCTTGCGAGACTTTGGAGAAATCGACTTTAAATAAAAATTCCACCCCTGCCCAGGAATTTGGAAGGCTTAGGGATTGAGTCATACACAAAATCATCAAGATGAAGAGCAAAGGCATCGAGAATTTGGTAAGTCGCTCAATTCCCTTTCGCACGCCTAAACAAATCACCCCGGCCGCTACGGCAATCGCGATCCATTGCCAAAGGATATTTGATGTAGGGTTATTTACAAACGTTGTAAACACTTCATGCGCTGCGGTCGGATTTTCAATCACTAGAGTCCTGGTGAGTGACTTGTATAGATAATAATAAGTCCAACCAGTCACCGAGGTATAAAAGAAAGCAATCAGCATACTGCTAGCAATTGCCATAAATCCAGCAAACTTCCATCGAGGTCCGCCGATCTTTTCATAGGCAGCGACGACATTACCCTGGCCAGATCTGCCAATGATAAATTCTGCAATTAAGATAGGAAATCCGATCAAAAATACACAAGCAAAATAAATCAATAAAAAAGCCGCGCCCCCGTTTTCACCGATCACATAGGGGAACCGCCAAATATTACCCAGCCCAACAGCGGCACTTAGGGTTGCAAAAAACGTTGTAAAATTTCCCGAAAAACTCTCTCGTTTAATTTGAGTCATTTTTATCTATCCTTTCAAAACTTCTATTCGATATAATCTCTAACTCCTATAACTCTACAAACACTGCTATCAGATTTTCAAACATCCCTTACTCTCTTACTCTTACTAGACAATACGCAAAATAAATAGAGCCCTCTCCACGGAGAAGGCTCTATATTCTAAAAATACTCACCCTCTCATCTCCCAATATCTTTCGATATTGCTGGAATTAGCACCACTGCATCTCTGCCGGTTGCCGGGTTTCATCGGGCCAGTCCCTCCACCACTCTTGATAAGAGTCTTTTCAATATGCAGTTTTCATTCGTATACCTATTTGCTTTCCCTATTATAAATACCAAATTGTAAACTTGTCAACACTATTTATTCTATTATAGTCTTCGGACTCGATTTTCTCATGACCATCTTTTTAGTTTTGGAAAAAATTCTTTCATATTTGCAAGTGCTTCTTCTTCTTTAAAACTAGGATCATCTTTAAAGAATTCTTTCATATGCTTTAAACTAATCTCGATCATTTCATCCATCGTGACATCTTCAGTAAAGTTGCCCTCTTTATAGCAATAAATGCAATAGTCGGTATTTTTACTGCCTTCTTTATTTGTTCCCATTACCTCTTCTGTTTCGAGGGGCATCCCGCAACTTTGGCAAAATAATTGGGTCATTTGGCACTCTCCTTTTTTCATAAATTCCTTTATGAAACTATTATATCCAAAACAAAAATTTTTTATCAATAAAATACTTCAATCTTCCTGAGCCCAATTATTTATATTTAGCGGAATCATCTCACGCCATTATATCGCCCGATATAGTGTCCATTTAGTATTCATATATCGCCAAGCAAACAAAATAGCTCTTACAATCCAATCTATAAACATCGCAACCCATGTTCCGAATACCCCCATTTCAAAATATACTCCCAGCAAATAGGCAAAGGCAATTCGACAAAAGAACATGGATAGTATCCCCACATACATCGGATATTTGACATCGCCAGATGCCCTAAAAGTAACTGGTAATGTATAGGCAAACGGCCAGATCAGGATGGAGAATGCCCCGTGCCACCATACAATCTGGGTGGTTAAAGATGTAGCTTCTTTGGATAAATTGTAGATGTCCAATATCCATGGAAGTGCGCTGAGAACCAGCCCGTTGATCAGAATATGGGATATAAAGATACTCATCATAATTTTCTTCGTATAATAGCGAGCCTGGGCATAGTCTCCTGCACCGACACACCTCGCAATGACGACCGTCATCCCTAGTCCGATGGCGATGCCTGGCAAGACTTCAAAAAGGACAATCGTGCCGGCCACAGCATTCGCTGCAATAGCTGCAGTTCCAAAAGTAGCAACGAGTCCTAAGACTACAATTCGTCCCAGATAAAACAACGTGTTCTCTAATCCGTAAGGCAGACCAATTCCCAAAATTCGCTTAATCATCGACCATTGAAACCGATGTTTCACTGTTCGCGTTATTCGTAAAGGAAGCTTTGGGTCCAGCGCCAAAGAAATGAGTAGCAGAGTGGCAGTCGAGCGTGAGACTAAGGTAGATATTGCCACTCCCAAAGTCCCCATTTCAAATACATATAGAGCGAATATATTGCCAATTACGGTCATAACCCCCATCAGTAAAGAAATCAGCATCGGTAGTCGAGAATTTCCCATCGTCCGAAAAATGGCCGCACCAGCTCCGTAGAGCCCTAGAAAGGGAATGGAAAGTGCGACGATCGTCAAATAAGTATCAGCTTGGGTACGAACATCGTCTGATATCTGCCCAAATATCGTATCAAGAATGAATGATTTCAAAAAATAAGTCAGAATCATGATCCCAATTGCTACAGCTCCCACACACCATACCAGTTGATTTACTGCGGCACGGGCATTTACTTCATCTCTCTTCCCCAGGTATTGTCCTGCGATGACACTTCCTCCCGCGGATAAGGCGGCAAATAAACTAATGAGCAACGCCATAATAAACTCCACGAGCGAAACACCAGACACGGCCGCCTCGCCGACGGATGCAACCATAATTGAATTGGTTAGTCCAACTAAAAACTCAAGTAGTTGCTCAATAACTAATGGTAAAAACAGCTTCAACAAATCTGAAGTAGAAAAAATATACTTATTTTTTCTACTATAATTTAGTTCAATCGATTTCAAAGAAAACACCTTTACTTTCTCTTTTGTTGTATAACGCTTTTATCTTAGACCATGAAGTTCACTCCAAGTCAATGCAAAAATATTAAATAAAAATCATTGACTTAGAGTTAACTCTAAATGATAGGGTTGATCAAAAGGTCTTATAAATATCCATAAATTTGTCAATTCGTTCGAAAGAAATCACTTAAATTAAAGGAGGATTTTCACTCATGTCATCAAAAACTCTCGTCGTTTATTTCTCCCGTCGGGGGAGTAACTATTTCAATGGAAGTATCCAAAATTTGTCCATTGGCAACACCGAAATTGTCGCAAGCAAAATTCAGAACTTAGTAAAGAGCAATCTGGTTCACATAGAGACAGTCTTTCCCTATCCTGAGGACTACACCGAAACAACCGAAGTCGCTAAAAATGAATTTAAAGGCAACGCACGGCCTTTACTTGTAGCAGTCATAAATGATATCTCTTCTTATGACACTATTTATCTCGGCTACCCCAATTGGTGGAACACGATGCCAATGGCAGTATTTACTTTTTTAGAGTCGTACGATTTCTCAGGAAAAATAATCATTCCTTTTTGTACTCACGAAGGTAGTGGGATGGGAAATAGCGAGAAAGACATTCAAAAACTTTGTCCGATGGCAACTGTGCTTCCTGGTTTAGCGCTATATGGCAGCCATGTAGATCAATCAGATAAAGAGCTAGAAAGCTGGCTGAAAAATCTTGATATGCTCAATCAAATTGATGTTAGGAGAGGCTCTTAATGAATGTTCTGAAGCGAATGCTAATGGCAGCAGTTACATTAATGCTCGTATTTACTCTTAGTGCTTGTAGTAATACAAATACCAAAATCGAAACGTCTACAGCTAAGGCGGCGGAAACAACTTCTTCAACCACGAAAAAGTCCTCTGGAAAAATCCTCATTGCTTATTTTTCTCGTTCCGGTAATACGCTGGAAGTCGCTAAACAAATTCAAGAAAAAACCGGTGGTGATCTTTTTGAGATCAAAACAGTCGAAGCCTATCCGAAAGAATATAAAGCAACGACAGAACAGGCAAAACGCGAACTGGACTCAGGCTTTCGGCCCGCCCTTACCCATAAAGTCAGCAATATCGATTCCTATGATATTATTTTTCTGGGATATCCAATTTGGTGGGGTAGTATGCCAATGGGCGTATTTACTTTCTTGGAAAGTCACAATTTATCGAATAAAAGAATCATCCCATTCGCAACTCATGAGGGTAGCCAAATGGGGCGAAGTGTCGCGGATCTTACGAACGTCTACCCACAAGCTACAATTCTTGAAGCCCTCCCCATCAGAGGATCTATCGCTAAAGAATCGCAAAATACTATTTCTCAGTGGCTACGTCGCATCAAAGTAATCAAGTAAACCAAAATAAGCAATAAAATTAATCGATCTGAGTCTTTTATTGCTTATTTTTATAAATGTCTAGTTTTCGCCTATCAGGCACTCAAACTCCTAATACATTTCTAGCTGTTAGAGTTAGTGGAAGGATTCTTTATGATAAAGTCAATTTCATTTTTTTCCTGCCTACTTGCTTTCTGGGCAATCAATTTTTTTACTTCACCTAAAATTGCTCAGGTAGCTGAAAATAGTCTTACCAACAGCATCGGTATGGAGTTCGTCTTACTTCCTTCAGGCTCTTTTCAAATGGGTTCTAAGGATCCGGATGCTAAAGCCTTTGCCAACGAAAGACCTCAACATCAAGTGGTCATTAGTAAGTCCTTTTATTTAGCTAAATATGAGGTCAGTCAAGGACAATGGGAAGCCGTCATGGGAAATAATCCTTATAGTCTTAAAAGAACAAATTCTTCATGGGAGAGTATGATTGCGGTTCCAGTTTATACACAATGATAAACCAGCAACGGTTTCTTGGAATGATGCTCAGGATTTTATTAAACAACTAAATCAAATCGAAGGACATCATCGATACCGTCTACCTACTGAAGCCGAATGGGAATATGCGGCGCGAGCACGCTCTTCCACTTCTTACTTTTTTGGTGATGATATCGATGGGTTAAGCGAATTTGCTTGGTACGGTGAAGACTTTGTCACAGGCTCAACTCACCCAGTAGGCCAGAAGGCTGCCAATAGTTGGGGAC
>JAGOZY010000052.1 GCA_018058445.1 Negativicutes bacterium
GATTCTTGAAGCTATGAAAATGCAAAATGAAATCATGTCTCCAGCAGACGGAACTGTCTCTGACGTTCGTGTAACTGCTGGCCAAAACGTAAAAACTGGCGAAGCAATGGTTGTTCTGTAAGATAAAATTTGTTTAATTTTAAATAGAAAATACTCGGAATCGGGGGAAGCCTCGATTACCGAGTTTTTCTATTTCTAGAGATAAAATCAAGATTTCTAATGATAATATTAAAAATGATTATACAGATGAAAGTAACAGATCTTATATAAATGAACGAGGTGAATAATATGAGTCCAGGAATGCTTATGATTACAAACATGACGATCGTTTTTGCTGTTCTGATGCTTCTTTGGGGAGTGATCTCTCTGACCGGAGTCATAGCGACTTTTTTAGAAAAAAAAGCATCATAATTTTAGTAAATTAGCGATGGCTTATATATTATTTTTTATTACGAATTTTAAAGGAGGATGACTGGACGTGAATTTTCTTCTTGATGCGATACAGAAAGTAATCGGTGACAGCGGCTTTGCAGATACCATTGTAAATGGTAAAATCATAGAAGCTGGTTTTAATAGTCAAAATGCAATCATGCTGGTTATTGGCGTTATTTTATTATATTTGGCAATTGCCAAAGGATTCGAACCTCTTCTGCTGACCCCAATTGCTTTTGGTTGTTTGCTTGCAAATCTACCAAAAGCAGGAGTTGTACTACCTTTTGAAATGGTAGACTCCGGACACATTGAAGGAGTTATGCAACTGATGCAGGTCGGACTATATAAAGAAATTTTCCCACCACTTATTTTCTTAGGTGTTGGGGCGATGACAGACTTTGGCCCACTTCTGAGTAATCCGAAAACCTTGCTCTTAGGAGCAGCAGCCCAACTAGGTGTTTTTGTTGCTCTTTTTGGCGCAATGACAATGAGTGTTTGGACTCCTGGTTTCCTGGGATTGAGTGATTTTCCTGTTCAGCAAGCTGCTGCAATTGGAATTATTGGTGGTGCGGATGGACCGACTGCTCTTTACTTAGCAGCAAAACTTGCCCCAAGTTTGATTCCGGTTATCGCAGTTGCGGCTTATTCTTATATGTCCCTAGTGCCTTTGATTCAACCACCTGTTATGCGACTGCTGACCACAGACAAAGAGCGAATGATTGTAATGCCAGAAGCTCGTGAAGTAACTCGTTTTGAGCGTCTTGCTTTCCCAGTTGTTTCGACAATCATCATTAGCTTATTATTGCCACCGATCACACCACTACTGGGTATGTTGATGCTGGGCAACCTTTTTCGCGAGTGTGGAGTAACAGAGCGACTTTCAGAAACATCGCAAAATGCGCTGATCAATATTGTCACCATCTTCCTCGCGACAGCAACAGGTCTTACTATGGAAGGAAATAACTTCCTCAAAGTTCAGACTATTGCAGTTATCTTCCTCGGCTTGGTTGCTTTTATTGTTGGAACAGCAGGAGGAGTAATCATGGCAAAAGTCATGAATCTCTTCTTACCAGAGAACAAAAAAATCAACCCATTAATTGGAAGCGCTGGTGTTTCAGCAGTTCCAATGGCAGCTCGGGTTTCTCAAATCGTGGGTCAACAATATAATCCTAGTAATTACCTTTTAATGCATGCAATGGGACCTAACGTAGCCGGAGTTATTGGAACGGCTGTTGCAGCTGGTACAATGCTCGCGATTCTTAGATAAGAGGAGTGGGTTAATATGGGCAAAGATATTCAAACCCTATTAGTAGTCGCTGTAGTCGCTTTCTTCTTTGTTACTGAACTTTTACCTTTAGCGGTTACTGCGATGAGTGGCGCAATTGCAGTCGGTTTGCTGGGAATTATTCCAACAAGCCAGGTTTTTTCTGGTCTTTCAGACTCAACTGTCGTCTTGTTTGCAGGTATGTTCGTTATTGGTAGTGCAATGTTCCATACCGGACTTGCCCAAAAGATCGGTGAAGCGGTTGTTCGCGCAGTGGGTACTGGTGAAAACTCCTTAATGGCAGGTACAATGGGAATTGCAGGCATCATGTCAGCCTTTTCATCCAACACGGGTACAACAGCAGCTTTGATGCCAGTTGTTGTTAAAATTTGTGAAAATGCAAAAATATCCGCAGCCCGTCAACTGATGCCACTGGCATTTGCGGCTGGCGCAGGTGGAATCATCACTTTGATTGGTACACCGCCAAATCTTCTGGTATCACAAAATCTGGAAAAAGCAGGATTTGCTCCCTTCGGATTTTTTGAGTTTGCTTGGATTGGGGTCCCTATGCTTATCGTTACGATGGTATATATGTTGTTTCTTGGTAAGTACCTCTTACCAAAATCTGAAATCACAGAAATTACGATTGATGCGGAAGCAGCAGCAGAAGCGACAGCCAGTACAACGGATCCAAAAAAAATGTGGATCACAGGGGCAGTACTTGTGGTAGTTGTTATCGGTATGATGCTTGAGCCTAACTTCAAAGCTTGGGGGCTACCGCTCAATCTATCAATGATTGCGATCATCGGTGCTCTTTTCCTCGTAATCACAAAATGTCTAACCGAGAAACAAGCTTACTTTGGAATTGACTGGGTTACGATTTTCCTCTTTGCAGGGATGCTCCCAATTGCTGGAGCGATGCAAAGTAGTGGTGCTGGGAAACTGATTGCAAATACGGTTGTTGGACTGATGGGAGGAGCTCCTTCCGCTCTAGTGGTTACAGCAGTTCTTTTCATCTTGTCTTGTAGCCTGACTCAAGTGATGTCCAATACCGCCTGTACGGCTCTTTTGGCACCGATTGGGATATCCATTGCAGCAACACTGGGTGCGGATCCTAAAGCTGTTCTGGTAGCGATTGCAGTTGCAGCATCTTGTGCATTTGCGACTCCAGTTGGGACGCCACCAAACACCTTGGTTCTTGGACCGGGTGGATATCGCTTTATGGATTATGTAAAAGTTGGAACACCGCTCGTAGTTCTTGCTTTTATCGTTTCCTTGATCATCATCCCAATGGTCTGGCCTTTATAAAAACTGGCTACCAAATAGAGAAACGGAGCGAAAGCTCCGTTTCTCTATTTTAAGAGCTTTTATTATAAATGCTAATCGTATAATCATCGAAAATAAAATGAGGGAGTTGTCATGATGGGTAAAGATATTCAGACTCTTTTAGTTGTTGCCGTAGTTGCTTTTTTCTTCGTGACGGAACTTCTTCCGCTTGCAGTGACCGCAATGAGCGGAGCGATTGTAGTTGGATTATTGGGAATTATTCCAACAAGCCAGGTCTTCTCCGGCTTATCTGACTCAACGGTTGTTCTCTTTGCCGGGATGTTTGTTATTGGTAGTGCTATGTTTCATACCGGACTTGCACAAAAGATTGGTGAAGCAGTTGTCCGTGCGGTAGGTACTGGCGAAAATTCACTGATGGCTGGTACGATGAGCATTGCTGGTGTCATGTCGGCTTTTTCGTCAAACACAGGAACTACTGCAGCTTTGATGCCCGTTGTCGTTCAAATCTGTGAAAAAGCAAAAATCTCCGCTGCTCGTCAGCTAATGCCGCTAGCATTCGGAGCTGGCGCAGGTGGAATTATTACTTTGATTGGTACACCGCCTAATCTATTGGTCTCACAAAATCTTGAAAAAGCCGGCTATGCGCCTTTTGGTTTTTTTGAATTTGCTTGGATTGGTGTGCCGCTATTAATCGTAGCCGTTCTTTATATGGTCTTTTTAGGAAAATATTTATTGCCAAAATCAGAAGTGAAAAGCGTAGTGATTGATGCTGAAGCTGCTGCCGAGGCAAAAGCCAGTACCACAGATCCTGTAAAAATGTGGTTAACTGCTGGAGTATTAGTTGTTGTGGTGCTAGGAATGATGCTTGAGCCAAACTTTAAAGGTTGGGGACTTCCGTTAAACCTCGCAATGATCGCAATTATCGGAGCTCTTTTCCTCGTGATCACAAAATGCCTGACTGAAAAACAAGCTTATTTTGGAATTGACTGGGTGACGATTTTTCTCTTTGCTGGAATGCTGCCAATCGCTGGAGCGATGCAGAGCAGTGGAGCAGGAAAATTGATTGCTGATACAGTGGTTGGACTGATGGGAGGAGCGCCTTCCGCTCTGATGGTTACGGCAGTACTCTTTATCCTGTCTTGTAGCCTAACTCAAGTGATGTCTAATACAGCCTGTACAGCGCTCTTAGCACCAATCGGCATTTCAATTGCAGCGACATTAGGTGCAGACCCTAAAGCTGTTCTCGTAGCGATTGCTGTTGCTGCTTCGTGTGCATTTGCAACTCCAGTTGGAACACCGCCGAATACCCTCGTTCTTGGACCTGGTGGATATCGCTTTATGGATTACATTAAAGTTGGAACACCACTTGTTCTATTATCTTTTATCGTTACGATTATCATTGTTCCAATGGTTTGGCCGTTATAAAAGCTTGAACTTAGCAAAAAAAGAAAACGAAGCATTGTGCTTCGTTTTCTTTTTTATCCTTGGGAAAACAGAAGATTTGGGGTATAATAGTTAAGATAAGCTTAATAAGAGGTGAGAAAATTAATGTACCAAGAAAATAGCCACTCCCATCGAGGGCTTATTGTTTTTCAATACGTATTTTTAGCAGGACTTCTAATCTGGGGCGGACTTGTCCTAAATGCAATGATTGTGCGAGGAAGTAATGATTTTCGTACACTGCTCTATATCCTGGCCATGTGTTCTTTTTGGTGCTGGCTTTATGCTTTTTCCTATACTGTTGAGGTAGAGAAAGACAAAGTTCGTTTTATTCGTCACTTTTTTATCTGGAAAAAGATGGCAAAAGAAATAAAGGTAGATCAAATGGAAGTTATTATGGACATCTTTAAACGCTCAGAGTGTCGGGCGCTTGGCATCAGAGGATTTAAGCATTTTTACTCGTGGACTGATGGACAGCCTACTCGTGTCTTAGTTTTTAAGGAAGACCCGAAGAGTAAAAATAAAGCAATCTTATTTCGGGGCACAGAAGACTTGATGGACGTACTCGAAGAAAACTTTCCGAAAAAAATCGTGGAAATTAGATAAGGAAAAGGTACTGATTAGATGGATCAAGAACAAATGTTAGCTCGCTTAGGAATAGCCTGTGTGTTCGCTTTGGTCACTATTTTAGCAATCTCACTTTTTTTAGGAGCAGAGCGAAAATCAAAGTGGTTTAAAGTTCGACAAAATAAGAGCTTTTTTACTCGACGAGGGTTTGTTGGGGATTCTTTGCGGTTTGGAAAACCGATTACAGCAGAAGGGTATTTTGTCAGTTTTGGAATGTCGGCGTTTGTTTTTCTCGGTAGTTATTTAATTCTCTTTTATTTCTAGCAGGAGGGCGACATGAAACTAAAACTGGCTTCAAACTCACCAAGAAGACTAGAGCTTTTGCAGCAAATAGGGATTTCACCTGAAGTCTCGCCAAGTCAAGTAAATGAGGAACTTTGGGATCATCAGATACCTCCGGAACTGTTAGTCCAAAAATTAGCCATTGCCAAAGCACAAGATGTATATGAACCTAGTTTTGATGGCATTATTTTAGGGGCAGATACTATTGTCCTTTCTCAAAATGAAATTTTAGAAAAGCCTAAAGATCAAGCGGATGCTCGAAGAATGCTTTCTCTTTTATCAGGAAACACCCACGAAGTTCTTACCGGAATTGCTTTACTTTATGAAAATACGATACAATCGGATGTAGTTAGAACAAATGTAACTTTCCGAAATCTATCGGAGGAAGAAATTGACTTATATCTCCAAACTGATGAATGGCGAGATAAAGCTGGCGGATATGGAATCCAAGGACGAGGGGCACTTCTGGTTTCTTCGATTCAAGGCTGTTATAATAACGTGGTTGGTCTTCCCATATCTCGCTTAGGAGAGATGCTACGAGAACTGGGGATGACGATATGAGCGTACGAATTAAAGAACTTCCCCAAGGAGATCGGCCGCGAGAGCGAATTATCGAGCAAGGACCGAAGAGTCTTAGTGATTATGAAGTTCTGGCAATTTTACTTCGAACTGGCAGAGTCGCTGAATCAGCAATTAGTTTGGCCCAGCGTTTGCTCAAAGAAAAAGGAGGTCTATCCGGGCTCGCCCGCCTCTCAGCAAGAGAACTAGCGGCGATGGATGGACTTGGGGACGCGAAGGCGGCAACGTTAGTTGCAGCACTTGAACTGGGGCGGCGTATGTCCCAGCGAAAAGCCGAAGTCAAAAATGCAATCCATGGAGCGGAAGACGTCTTTGAGCTTCTGGGTGAAAGACTTCGAATCGAGGCTCAGGAAGTTTTTCAAGTCATTTATTTAAATGCGAAAAACCAATTGATTGGAGCGCCCAAAGAAATCAGTCGAGGAGGACTGATGAGTTGCCCAGTAGACCCGTCATTGATCTTCCGTGAAGCAACGATAAAAAATGCCGTTTCAGTAATTTTGATCCACAATCATCCAAGTGGCGACCCGACGCCGAGCAAAGAGGATATTCGGCTGACTTATCGCATCGTCGAAGCCGGCGATATTCTAGGCATAGAAGTGCTCGATCATGTGATTATTGGGGATGGTCGAATGACCAGTTTTAAAGAATCAGGATTACTTCAATAAGTAAGCAATATTAAGGAGGAAATAACGTGTTTAATATTTTTAAAAACGTATCTCGCGATATGGGGATTGATTTAGGGACTGCCAATACACTGGTGCATGTCCGTGATAAAGGAATCGTTCTTGAAGAGCCATCTGTGGTTGCCATTCGGCAAGACACCCACGAAATTCTTGCAGTCGGAGAAGAAGCCAAGCAAATGCTCGGACGAACTCCTGGCGATATTATTGCCATTCGTCCGCTTCGTGATGGCGTTATCGCTGATTTTGATATTACACAAGCTATGCTCAAATACTTTATCCGCCGGGTCACTGGTGGTCGTTCTTTTGTCAAGCCTCGTGTAGTCGTTGGTATTCCTTCGAGTGTCACTGACGTTGAAAAGCGTGCGGTACTGGATGCGACGATCCAAGCGGGAGCCAGAGATGCGTACTTGATCGAAGAGCCAATGGCAGCTGCGATTGGCGCAGGACTTCCTGTCCACGAGCCTAC
The DNA here is from genome assembly GCA_018058445.1 of Negativicutes bacterium. Classification (GTDB taxonomy): domain Bacteria; phylum Bacillota; class Negativicutes; order JAGOZY01; family JAGOZY01; genus JAGOZY01. Next base: position 7,061 of record JAGOZY010000052.1, read on the forward strand.
AGGTAGCATGGTTGTTGATATCGGTGGGGGTACGACAGACATCGCTGTCCTTTCTTTAGGAGGAATGGTGACTAATCGTTCCGTTCGTGTTGCGGGCGATAAAATGGATGAAGCCTTGATCCAGTATGTAAAGAAAACTTACAATCTGATGAT
>JAGOZY010000053.1 GCA_018058445.1 Negativicutes bacterium
CAGTTAAGCTACATAAGTGATTTTAAAATGGCGGAGAGGGTGGGATTCGAACCCACGAGACGGTTTCCCGCCTACTTGATTTCGAGTCAAGCTCCTTCGACCGAACTCGGACACCTCTCCAATCAGTCTGACTTCATTATTTTACGCGCTTTAGAAGAAGAATGTCAAGATTGTTAACTCAGGAGTTTTGGGATATAAAAAAGAACTAATTAAGCAATTAGTTCTTTTTCGCGATCTTAGTCTTTCTTTTCTTCTCCAGTTGTTTCTTGAGTAGTTGTTTGTGATTGTTCAGAGTCTTTTGCTGCTTGGGCTGCTTGTTTTGCTTTTCGGCTTTTATTCCACCAGAGGAATAAAAGAGCTCCAAGAGCTCCGTAGGCGGCTCCTTCCATGTTGGTTCCTCCTTTATATTTAAATAATATATGTGTCTACGTTACATTATAAACTATGGAGGGAAGTAAATACAGCTGATTAAAAAAGCACTCCAAAGTAATTGGAGTGCTTTTTTCTTATTTAATGAAAGAGTATGTAGTTGGCAGCAAGCATTGTGATTGCGGCTCCTACCATTGGGATTGCAGTTCGCTTCACTAGATCAAAAGGGGATATTCCACCTAGGCTTGAAGTGACTACGATAACTGCTGTAATCGGCGAAAGATTTCGCGCGATACTAGCAATAAAGTGCATTGGCATAATCATTAGAACTGGTGCAAGCCCCATTTTAGCGGCGACTGTTGGAGTCAGAGCTGCAAAAGCAAAGAACGGCGCATTTCCAGATCCCATGATGATTGCCGAGAAGCCAATGATGGCTACCATAACAAGTACCATACCGAAGCCGCTAAAGCCCATGTTTTGGGATCCTTTGATAATGGCATCAATGGCGCCAATCGACTGGAGTCCACGAGCGAAGGTTTCACCAGCTACGATAAGAGTGACAACATTCGCCATTTGCATGCCTAGTCCATCGAAGAAAGACTGAATGCCTTCCATGACTTCTTTGGCATTGCGTTTGCGGATGTATTCGACGACCATAGCGATAAAGAGACTGATTAACATGGCTTTGACGATATCCATTTTAATTGTAGCGAGCCACTGTAGAAACGGAATTGTAGCAAACCATTTAAAAATTTCAAGAGCGTCGTCAGCTTTCCCCCAGCTTACCCAGATATCACTGAAGAAAAGAATGAGGAATAATGGAATAGTCGGCAAGACTGCATAGAGAGCTGGAGGAAGATTTTCCATTGTTTCTTTATCTTTTTCGAGTTCTTCTGCAGTGAGGGCGACATGAACATGTCCCTCGCGTTTGTCGAACCACTGTTGGACAAAATAGTGAAGAATTGCGACGACTACCATGACGCAAAGGGCTGTGGGAACTTGGTACTGAGTCCAGTAAGTTGTGATGCTCATTCCTGAGATTTGGGCGGCCAAGAGGCTGCCTGTATCCCCAGGGCTCCAGTCCATACAAAGAGTTGTTGCGATGACTGCACAGGCAGAAAGGCGGCTAACTCCCAGCTGGATAAGGATTGGGAAAACTGTGACCATCAGAAGCATTGCAAGACCGGAGGCACTGTTGATAAAAAGACCTAAGGTCATTCCAATGACCCAAGCTGCTGACATAACAATATAGGGAGATTTGAGTTTTCGAAGTGGATTAATTGTCAGTTTTACTAAGGCTTTGCTTGCGCCGATATGCTCCATATAACGAGCAAATCCGCCAACTGCCATGATATTAAGACCTAAACCAGCGGCACGGGAGCTCAACGTTTTTTTGATGAATTCAAACATATCAAAGAACATGATGCCTGTACGTTCTTTTTCTGGAAGAATTTCACCTAAGTTAGTGTAAACTGCAATGAGCATGAGGACCATACCACCTAAGAAGAGAACTGCTTGGGCTTTATATTTTTTCGTAATGAGAACACCGACCCAGATCATAACTATAAATGCGATAATAATGCTTAGCATTGGATTCGAAATAACCGCCACCCTCTTTCATAAAATAATCAATCCACAAGGATAAATTCGATTTTTTTCAGAAAAATCCTTTCAAAAGATAAAGAATTGTAAGAAAAGTCGGAAAAATGATTTCGTGGAAGTCTCAAAGTAGCTAAGTTAAATGCTTCGTTTTTTTTGAAAAAAATCTTGAAGAATTTGGCGACAAGCCATTTCTTCAATACCAGCTGTTACCTCGACTTGGTGATTGAGGTCTTTATGAGTTGGGATATTAAAGAGAGATTCTACTGCCCCTGCCCGAAAATCAGGACTTCCATACACAAGTCGACCCAGTCGACTCATCACGAGTGCCCCTGCACACATCGGACACGGCTCTAAAGTCACATAAAGAGTGCAGTCAGATAGTCGCCAACGTCCTAGTTTTTTTGCTGCTTCTTGTAAGACCAAGATTTCGGCATGGGCAGTGGGATCATGATCTATTTCACGTCTGTTGTGATTACGTGCAATGATTTGGCCTTCGTGTACAATAAGTGCGCCAACGGGAACTTCAGATAAAGAAGCTGCTTTTTGCGCTTCTTCGAGAGCAATCAACATAAAAGAACGATCGGAAAGAACCATTTTTATCCTCCTTATTTAAGCTAAAAGTGACTCCTGATGATTTTTAAATGAGTGTATTGAATAGCTCTTATATTGTAACATTTTATCCAGAATTCATTATGAATTTACTTTTTTTATTGCGAGAAAATCTATGATAGAATACAATTTAACCAAGTGTTTTTAAGGAGGTTCTCATGATACTTATCAAAGAATTTGAATTTGATTCCGCCCATTTTTTACCGAAATACAACGGAAAATGTGAAGCCTTACATGGGCATACGTATAAAATGGTGATCAAACTTGAAGGATATCCAGATCAAGAAGGTATGATCGTTGACTTTGTTGAACTTAAGCGTATCGTCAAAAAAGAGATTATTGATTTGCTCGATCACACCTGTTTAAACGATCTTCTACAGCAACCTTCGGCAGAGAATATTGCAGTTTGGGTTTGGAATCAATTAGAGGGACTTTTAAAGCGAGATAATTGTTCTCTATATGAGGTGGAAGTTTGGGAAACTAAAACCAGTGGAGTTGTGTATCGAGGCGAGAAGCTACCATAATTATGAAATAAATCATGAGAAAGGCAGGCCTTCTAAATGATATTATCGATTACGAATGATGCTCTAGTAACCGAACTCAATAAAATTGGCGTACATCCGGCAAGTGTTGAGATCTTTAAAAAACGTGCTGTGATCGAACCGATTAAAATTTTTAACATGCGCATGCCCGCCGCCAATATTTTAAAGCAAGAAGCGATCAGTGCAGGAGCAGATTGCGCTATACATTGCGGGTGTGTGACTGGCTGCATTGAATATAGTGACGTGCTCCTTTTGGGAAGTCGAAAGCAATATGAGGAACTGCTACGAAAACTAAAGCCAATGACTTTCTTCGGCTTACCGGAACTTTGCGATCAGTTAAAAGAATTTTTACTTCCTAAATCACCACAAACCGTACTTGCCGACGGAAGAACGCTTGATTACTCAAGTCTTTCAGTAATGGGTATTGTGAATTTAACGAAAGACTCTTTTTACAAAGCTTCCTGTAAGGGGGATTTAGATGAGATATTAGCGACAGTGGAAGAAATGCTACTGGCTGGCGCAGAGGTTATCGACCTAGGTGCCGAGTCGACCCGTCCGGGTGCGCAACCTCTCAGCTCAGAGATGGAGTGTGAGCAGCTTTTGCCGGCGATTGCCACGATAAAAAAAGAATTTCCTCAAAGTGTTATCTCTGTGGATACTTATCGGGCCCAAACTGCTCGGCAAGCAATAGAGAGTGGTGCGGATATCATTAACGACATCAGCGCGGCTGCTGATCCAGATATGATTCCATTGATTGCAAAGAGTAAAATTCCGATTATCATTATGCACTTTGGGGGCGATCCACAAACGATGACTCCGAGTATGCCACCAGAAAAAATCGATGAAGTATGGAATTATCTTGGCGAGCGTAAAGAGGCTTTGAATGCCGGTGGTATCACAAATGATAAAATTATCCTTGATCCCGGCTTTGGGTTTGGAAAAACGATGGAGCTTAATCTGATGCTGGCGAATCGCCTAAAAGAACTTACCAGCTTTGGCCTTCCGGTTTTACTGGGAGCATCGCGTAAAGGAACAATCCGCAATGTTTTGGAACTACATCCAGATGACGATCGGCTAATGGGGACGATCGCGCTCAGCTGTCAGGCAGCTATAGCTGGAGCGCAAATGGTTCGCGTGCATGATGTGAAAGAAAACATCCAGGCCATACGGATGATGGAGGCAGTTCGAAAATGTCGCTAGTTTATATTGGATTAGGCAGCAACTTGGGGAATCGGCACGGCAATATCGAAACTGCAATCAGATTTATGAAAGTGGCAGGTGTAGAAGTCGATAAAGTGGCCTCTTTTATTGAGACTCCTCCCTACGGAGAAGTTGAACAGCCGAATTTTATCAACACCGTTTGCTCTGCCCAAACGGTTCTTTCGCCTCAAGAATTATTGAAAGAACTCAAAGAGATTGAGAAAAAAATGGGCCGAGTTGAGACCGTACGGTGGGGTCCGCGGGTAATAGACCTTGACATCCTACTTTATGATAACTTGATTCTCCAAGAAGAAAATCTCAACATCCCACACGCTGATATGCTAAATCGCCAATTTGTACTAACGCCGTTAATTGAAATTGCTCCAGATTTAGTGCATCCAGTTAATGGGGTAATAATGAGTGACCAATGAACATAGGTTGAGCATAAAAAAAGTTCCAGATAGGATGATTTCTATCTGGAACTTTTTTATGTTGGATATTTTCGTGAAAAAAAGAAAGTACGTTGTTTTAATATGACAAAGCCAGAACAGATGGATGCTATTAATTATTTTGTGGCTTAACTAACTGGTCTAAATAGTTGTAAAAAATATCTCGGTCATTGCTACTGTTTGGGCCAGTCCAAATCAAATAGAATGAACGTTTTTTGTAGTCAAAATGAGCAGCACGCGATGTAGTATAAAAATCGTTGTCACGCTCTGCGTAAGAAGTCCAGATTTTTGCTGTTTTGAATTGAGTAACGTTAGAGAAACCACTATCATACATCATTTCAAGGTAGCCAGGCCAAGCACGATTGCTGATGCCACTAAATGCTGAACCCTCAAGAGGTTTAACACTTATTTTTAAAGAGTTTTTTGGGTCAGCTTGATTTTTAAACAAGACAAAATTTAAGTCCTGCGCTACTATTGCCCATCCATCTGGACAAGGAAATACAAATGAGGTTTGCGGTTCGACCCAATTAGGGGAAGATTTCGTGGCTAAAGTAGCAAGTTTCTCGTCTAAGGAGTCAAAGAAGATTTTTGGAAAGTCGAAGGAATCTTGCTCATTGTAAGCCCAAAAAAGAGCAGTATAAAAAAAGTTGTTTTCTCGCCAGATAATAGTCGCATAATAGGTTTTTTTTCCGTTAGCAACTTTGCTTTGAGAAGTAAGAACCCAGGTTTTACGACCATTGTAATTTTTAAAATCAGCATTTAGACTACTAGGAATGAAGCCATCTGCCTCTTTTGCTGTTGAAATTTGATATTCAAATCGTTCCTCAATCTCTTTGTCGGAAAGATTTTGCCCATCCTTGTAAAAAATGCAAAAAGAGAAGTCTGACTTATCTGAGAGAACAAAAAGTCCTTTCTCTTCTTGATTTAACTTCCATTCCAACGGAAGTTTACCGGATAAACCTGCGTCTTGGAGTGTAGCTGCAGAACCCTGACCATTGAAAAGAAGCAAAAATCCGATAAGTAGTGAAGCGAAGCGTTTCATGTGTAAAATACCCCTTTCCATATTCGATGAAAACTTCTAAGATCCAAATTGTATATTTAGATATAAAAGGTTGATTTCCTTTTAAAATTACAAAAATGAAATATTAATTATTTTATATAATTTTAAAAATTGTAAATTTAAGAAAAAACAAAAATAAGATACTAAAAAAGAAGCTTATATCAGAAAAAGAAAGACCACTTATAGTGGTCTTTCTTTTAAGTTGATTACTTATTTGGGACACCGATAAGTCAGCCTAGTAAAAAGTTCTAACGGTGGTCTGTTATTTATTAGCTAGAAGAATTCCATCAATATTATTTGATATTTTCCTCAAATTGTTTTTTGATCAAAGGCTTGATCCCGCCGCTTGTGAGGATATTCATCATATATTCAGAGATCGGTTGGGCTTGGGCGATTGTTTCGTCTTTGGCATTTTGGATTGCCCCTGTCTCAACGTTCAGAGCGAGAATATCGCCTTGCTGGACTAATCTTTCAATTCCTGGACAAATAATCAGAGGCATTCCTAAATTGATACCGTTTCGATAAAAAATGCGGCCAAAAGACTCTGCTATGATTGCACCAACACCTACAGCTTTCAGAGTAATTGCGGCATGCTCGCGACTCGAGCCACAACCGAAATTGGTTCCAGCAACAATCAAATCTCCTGGTTTAAAAACATGTACAAAGTTTGGATCAGCACCTTCCATCGCATGCTTTGCCACATCTTCTACGTCGGTGAGCTCAACAAAACGTCCAGGATAAATTTGGTCCGTATCAATATTTTTTCCAAAGACAAAAGCCTTACCTGTCAACATTTTATTCATGAGAAATCCTCCTTTAATCAAGATAGGGAATTGGATCGGTAATAACTCCGGTGAGAGCAGCTGCCGCGACGGCTGCTGGTGAGCCTAAATAAATTCCTCCACCGGTAGAGCCCATTCGACCAGGAAAATTTCGATTTGTGGAGGAGATGCAAGTTTCACCGGAAGCGAGTAATCCTTGGTGGGTACCTAAACATGCGGCACAACTGGGAGTGACAAACGTTGCACCAGCTTGCACTAAAGTTTGTATATATCCTTTGTCCATTGCATCAAGAAATACTTTTTGCGATGCAGGCACAACGATAAAACGAGTATTTGGATGTATTTTTTTGTCTTTTAAGATATGTGCGGCAATTCCTAGGTCCTCGACTCGCCCTCCTGTGCAAGAGCCCAGATAGGCTTGATCAATTTTTGTGCCAATGAAAGCTTTTAAATCATCCACATTATCGACGCTAGATGGAGCTGCTAATTGTGGACCAATATCGCTTATGTCAAAAGTGAGCTCTTCATGGTAGATATAATCAGGGTCAGTAGTCATAA
>JAGOZY010000054.1 GCA_018058445.1 Negativicutes bacterium
TGCTTCTCGATCCGCTTTTCGCCACCACCTAGTTTGATTTTTTCCTGCTTTTTATGTAGTAAGTCAATACGATCCTGAACTGTACCCATTTTGCACCTCCGTCCAAATTGAGAACCTAAAAGTAGATACCAGTTGCCTGGTAGCTACGAACCTCTCTTACTTGCGCTCGGAAAGTTCGAGAAGGATTCCACCTGTTGCTTTTGGGTGAATGAAAGCAATGCTTGCTCCACCTGCGCCATAACGTGGTTTTTCGTCAATAAGACGAACACCTTTGGCTTTTAATTCTTCGAGAGCTGCTTCGATATTGTCTACTCGCAAAGCAAGATGTTGGATGCCTTCACCGTTTTTCTCGATGAATTTTGCGATTGGACCATCTGGGGAAGTAGATTCAAGCAGTTCAACTTCGCTATCTCCACTTGGGATAAAGCAAACTTTTACTTTTTGCTCTTCTACAACTTCCTCGCCAGTAGCTTTCATTCCGAGAATTTCTTCATAGAATTTTTTAGCTTGAGCCAGGTCTTTTACAGCAATACCGATATGATCTACTCGTGTAACATTAAAACTCATGATAGTTCCTCCTCCGCAGTTGTCAAATTATTATGGCTCACTGCTATTACTTTATTCGCTATTACTTCAAAACATCCTGCAAGACTTCTCTTACAGTTGTAAAAGGATCCGATTCACGAGAGGCAAGTTTTTTCACTAATTCGTCTAAACGATGATCTTTATTTAAAGGTCCAAGGACTCGTTTACCGAGCTCCTCGATCAACATCGCTAGAAATTCGCTTTTCACTCGTTCTTCTCGACGAACTTTGAGTTCTCCAGTTTGGGTTAAGAATTCCATATGGGCGTCAATATTTTCTACCAAGTCAGCAATGCCTTCATCTCGGGACGCAATGGTCTGAGAAATAGGGGGACGCCAGGTGCTTTTTTCTTCATTTAAGTCGAGCATCATTTCGATTTCAACATGAAGTCGGTCGGCACCATCTCGGTCTGCTTTATTGATGACAAAAATATCGCCAATTTCAAGAATCCCTGCTTTAATCGCTTGAATATCATCACCGAGCCCAGGAACCAAGACAACCAGTGTAGTATCGGCAGTTTTGACGATATCGACTTCGGATTGCCCAACTCCAACGGTTTCAATGATAACAACGTCATAGCCAGCAGCATCCAGCACTTTGGCAGCGTCGGCAGTTTTCGAGGAAAGTCCTCCTAGACTACCACGGGTTGCCATGGAGCGGATAAATACTCCCTCATCCATGGAGATGTCCATCATACGGATTCGGTCACCTAGAATAGCACCGCCAGAATAAGGGCTGGTCGGGTCAACCGCAACGACTCCTACTCTTTTTCCTTTGTTTCGATATGCTTTAATCAGCTTATCCGTCAAAGTACTTTTCCCGGCGCCTGGCGGCCCAGTAATACCAATTACATGAGCCTTTCCGGTGTGACTATAAAGTTTTTTAATAATCTCGGTCGCTTCATCAGTGCCATTTTCAATAAGACTAATCGCTCTTGAAATAGCTAGCTTTTGACCTTCCAAAACATTTTTTGCAATATCCATTAAAGTCCACTCCTTAAGGCACAAAGTAATTTCCATGAATGCCCTTAAGGGGCGGCAGATGCCTGAACATCTAACACGCCCCTAGGGTATTTCTTTATTTTACGTTAGCTTTAATGAATTCAACGATTTGAGATGTTGGTGTTCCTGGTGTAAACACTTCGGCAACACCAGCAGCTTTTAATCCTGGAATATCTCCGTCAGGAATAACGCCACCACCAAGTACCAGAACGTTGTCTAGTCCTTTTTCTTTCAGTTGCTCAACTACTTTTGGAAAAAGTGTGTTGTGTGCCCCTGAGAGTAGGCTAAGTGCAACTACATTGGCATCTTCTTGTAAAGCTGCTTCTGTAATTTGCTCTGGGCTTAATCGAATACCTGTATAAATTACCTCGAAACCTGCATCACGAAGAGCACGAGCTACTACTTTAGCACCTCGGTCATGTCCATCGAGACCCGGTTTTGCCACGATCACTTTGATCCGCTTTTCCATGTTAGTCCCTCCTCAAAATCTTCCACTCACGTTTAGTTTGAATATTACAGAGTAATATGTGGGCGATACTCACCAAAGACTTCACGCATTACGCCACAAATTTCGCCAAGTGTTGCATAAGCTTTAACTGCTGCAAGGATGAGTGGCATCAAGTTGACGTTCTCATCTTTACAACCAGCAGCGAGTTCTGCCAAAGTTTTTTCAACTAATGCGCTGTCACGGCGTGCGCGAAGCTCAATTAGTTTTTTCTTCTGGAGTTCACCAGGAGTGTTATCGATTCTTAAGAGATTTTTTGGTGGCTCTTCTTTAACTTGGAATTTGTTAACTCCAACGATAACGCGCTCGTTTTTCTCGATTTCCATTTGCCATTGGTAAGCACTGTCTTGGATTTCTTTTTGGATGTAGCCTTGCTCAATCGCATTAACAGCTCCACCAAGTTCATCAATTTTCTTGATGTATTCCCAGCACTCGGCTTCAATTCGATCGGTCAGGGCTTCTACATAGTAGGAACCGCCGAGTGGATCAACTGTGTCGGCCAGACCACTTTCGTAAGCAACGATTTGTTGAGTACGAAGAGCGATTTGTACAGAAGCTTCAGTTGGGAGGGCCAGAGCCTCATCCTTCGAATTGGTATGGAGTGATTGAGTTCCGCCCATGACAGCTGCTGCAGTTTGCAGAGCCACACGGACGATGTTGTTGTCTGGTTGTTGAGCTGTAAGCATCGAACCAGCTGTTTGTGTATGTACACGAAGCATTAGAGATCCTGGTTTTTTCGCATTGAAGCGTTCTTTCATGACTTTTGCCCAAACCCGGCGAGACGCACGGAATTTAGCTACTTCTTCTAAGACGTCGTTGTGTGCATTCCAGAAGAATGACAGACGACCTGCGAAATCATCAACGTCGAGACCTGCTTTGATCGCAGCTTCAACGTAGGCAATTCCGTCAGCAATTGTAAATGCAATTTCTTGAGAAGCAGTCGAACCCGCTTCACGGATATGGTAACCAGAAATGGAAATTGTGTTCCATTTCGGTACGTTCTGTGAGCAATATTCGAAAATATTGGTGATCAAACGCATCGATGGTTTTGGTGGGAAAATGTATGTGCCACGGGCAGCATACTCTTTCAGGATATCATTTTGAATCGTTCCAGTCAGTTGATCTGCTGGAGTTCCTTGTTTCTCACCTACTGCAATGTACATGGCAAGAAGAACAGAAGCAGGAGCATTAATCGTCATAGAAGTTGAAACTTTATCGAGTGGAATTCCGTCAAAAAGGATTTCCATATCGGCTAAAGAGTCAATCGCTACGCCAACTTTACCAACTTCACCTTCTGAAATCGCTTGGTCACTGTCGTAACCGATTTGAGTAGGTAGGTCAAATGCGCAAGATAATCCGCTACCGCCAGATGCGAGGAGCAGTTTATAACGTTTGTTGGATTCTTCAGCAGTCGCAAAACCTGCGTACATACGCATAGTCCAGAAACGGCCTCGGTACATTGTTGGTTGTACGCCACGAGTGTAAGGATAACTTCCTGGGAAGTTTAGATCCTTCATGTAGTCGAAACCTTCAATATCAAGTGGGGTATAAAGTCGATTTGGGGTTAAGTTTGCACGCTCTGGGCTTTTTACCAGGCGGGCTTCAACTGCTTCGGAGAATTTCTCCAGGCCAGCTTTAATGGATTCGTTAGCCATTCTTAGTTCCTCCTTTATACTTTGTACCTATATGTAAATAAAAGTTACAACAATTTAAGGCTTCATGGTGCCAGTTTCGAGGAAACGGCAGTGCCATGAAAGGGCTTCACACATGATGTGAGGAGTATGTCCACCCGCAGTTGCCATTGCACGATCTAAATAATCACGCAGTAATGGCTGATAGTCTGGGTGTGCACAGTTTTCAATGATCACTTTGGCGCGCTCTTTTGGACTCAGTCCACGAACATCTGCTACGCCGAGCTCAGTGATGAAAACATCCACATCATGCTCTGTGCTATCTACATGAGAGCACATTGGAACGATGGAAGAAATATCTCCACCTTTGGCTGTTGAAGTAGTGAAGAAAATAGTCAGTTGCGCGTTTCGAGCAAAATCTCCTGATCCGCCAATTCCGTTCATCATTTTGTTACCCATGATGTGAGTGGAATTTACATGACCAAAGATATCAAACTCAATCGCAGTATTCATTGCGATAACCCCGAGTCGACGAGCGATCTCTGGGCTGTTTGAAAGTTCTTGGGGACGAAGAACGATTTTATCGCGATAAGTGGCGATGTTTTCATAGAACCGTTTGAGACCATCGGGTGATGGAGTCAAAGACGTTCCAGAAGCAAAGCCTAATTTACCTGCATCAATTAGATCGAACATTCCGTCTTGAATAACTTCGGTATAAACAGTTAAATTGCTATAAGGAGAGTCTGCCAAACCGGAGACTACTGCGTTAGCAACAGAACCTACGCCAGATTGGAGTGGAAGAAGATTTTCAGGCATACGACCTGCTTTGATCTCGGCATTTAAAAAATCGATCAAGTGAGCGCTCATTGCCTTAGCGTCATCGTCGATGGCTGCCAAAGGTCGAACTCCGTCAGGAATATCACAAGGTACGATATAGGTAATTTTATCAATTCCACATGGAATATAAGGGGTTCCGATTCGATCATCAACGTTAACGATTGGAATGGGTTGACGATGAGGTGGATCGAGCGGGACATACACATCATGCATTCCTTCAAGTTCCAAAGGCTGTGCAACGTTGACTTCAACGATAACGATATCAGCGCTCTGTACATACGAAGCTGAGTTTCCAAGCGATGTCGTTGGAATGATGTGTCCTTCCTCGGTGATGGCGCAGGCTTCAATGATCGCCACGTCCACTTTTCCACCGAGATAACCGTAACGAGACATTTGCGCAACATGGCTTAAATGGAGATCAGTATACTCAATAGTTCCTGCATTGATCGCCTTGCGAATCGCGTCATTCGTTTGGTAAGGAAGTCGTTTTTGGATTCCGTTAGCATTGGCTAGCGAACCATCTAATTCCCCACCGACCGAAGCGCCGGTCCACAGGTTCACTTTGAAAGGGGTTACTTTCATCCGTTCTGCTAATGCCATTGGCACTGCTTTTGGATATCCCGCTGGAGTAAAACCGGATGTACCGATGTTCATTCCTGGCTGGATTGCGTTAGCAGCTACTTCTGCTGACACGATTTTGTCGTGAAGAGCCTTACAGCGTACCCGGTCCTTGATGTCAATCATGGCCATTCCCTCCTAAGCTTTTCCTGAGATTTTCCCCGACACGCGAAACGGATCGAGGGTATATCACGAAATAACTTCGCAACAACCGATAAAAAAACAAAAACACCCATTCTTGTCACAGGGATGATTTTAAAATCTCGGCAAGGCGAATTAAATTCAACCAAGCCGTTTTTCTATCAAACCGCTGACAAGCCTAGGTGCCATCCCCTATATACTTTCTGCGGATTGTGCAGAAAATCGCGAATCACACGGCTGTCGTATATTTTCAAAGCCGCATAACAGCTCTGTCCATAAACTATTTATAAATCCAATACCACCATTATAGCACTAACTGCCTGCTTTGACTACGTAGATTTTCAGATTTCAAAATTTATTTTTGTTATTTTCAGAATTATTATTCAGAGTGGCTCAAATAATAGCTTAGTGCACTAAAGCCAATCGAGAGATCTTCATTAACGATCTTTATGTGGTCAGGAACACTAATTCGTACTGGCGCAAAATTCCAAATCCCTCTGACTCCCGACTCAACTAACTCATCCACCACTTTTTGGGCTTTCGATGAAGGTACAGATACAACTCCGATCTGTATTTCTCGTTCTTTAATGATATCTTTCATATGCACTGGGTCTTCAACAGTGATTCCGTTGAGGACTCTACCAATTTTTTCCGGATCGGCATCAAAAATCGCTGTCAGCTTAAAGCCCAAAGCAACAAAATTTTGATAGTTCGCCAAAGCTCCACCTAAGTGGCCAAGTCCGACGATACAGAAACGCCATTGGTGATTTAATCCCAAAATTTCGGCAATTTTTTCAATTAAATATTGAACATAGTAACCGACACCTTTTTTCCCAAATTCACCAAAAGCCGCCAAATCTTTTCGAATTTGTTCTGGTGAAACGCCGATTCGACGTCCTAGCTCTTCCGAAGACACAACTTCAATTCCCCCTTGGCGCAGCTGAATCAATGTCCGAAAATAAATAGGCAGTCGATCCACTGTCGCCCGAGATATATTTAGCTTTGTACGCATAGCTTCTCCCCTTTCAAATTCGAATAAGTGACTAAGTTTCTTTTGGCTCTCTCTTAATTATTCTAAGTTTTAATCCATTTTCCTGCTACTTGTTCGAGTTCTTGGCAATTCTCTCTGACTCCAACCGATGAGAAGCCAAAAAAAGGCGGCAATCTGCGGGTTATAAAGCCAAACATCTGTGAGTCCACCTAAAAGACCAGTCAATATTGCACAAGCCAAGCCCATCGACATCGGATCTTCTTTTTTTATCTGAGACCAGAGAGTTTGCAAGGTAAGCCCGATAATCGCTGTCCAAATCAAAAAACCAACAATACCGGTTTCGACAATGAGTTGCAGATATAAATTATGGGCATGAAATATCGTAATTTTATTTTCACCTAAAAAATAATCATAGAGGGGATAGATTTTTGGAAAAGCTCCCCAGCCGATCCCAAAGATCGGATAATCACCAATGATATAAAGGCTGCTATGCCAAATGGCAAGCCTCAGGGCGGAAGAAGATTCTCCTGTTGGGTTGAAAACCGAAGTAAGACGCTCCGTAATTGAACTATCAGTGAGTAAGATCACTCCACAAAGCCCGACGAATCCCCAAAGCAGATAGCGACCTTTCTTTCTTCCAAAGCCGCCCAAGCCAAGTAGTACAGCACTCAAACTGAGCCAAGCACCTCGCGAATAAGTCAGTAGCAGACAGATCCCAAGTAGGCCTAATCCAGCAATTCCAATCATTCCATCTCGCGTTCGCGATCGATAGACCCGATAACCAGTCCAAAATGCCATCACCATCGCCAAATAACCAGCCAGTAAATTGGGATTATACAA
>JAGOZY010000055.1 GCA_018058445.1 Negativicutes bacterium
TCGGTCAGTTAAACTTAACGACCGGTACTTTTGATTTGAGATCCATATAGCGAACGCTTCGACCAGAGCCTTCAACTTCACGTAGCACTTGAGCGGCGGTCTCCGCTTTGTCTTCGAGTTCACTGAGTCTACCGAGCGCGATCGGCGTGCCTCGCAAGGTGTAGCCCATCACGGCATCTGTATTTTCCAAATTGAGTTCCGAGAGATCTGAGTTACCTTGTTCACTTAATTTTACCAGAAAAAGAAGTCCTGTGCGAACTTCTTCATCGGAAACAGTTTCACCAATCAAAAGCGAGGGTAAAGTCACGCCACAGACAATGGGGGCACCCATATGCGAAAATCGGCGCTGCACTTGGAGCACTTTCCCCGTGCGGTCGACAGCGACAAAACCGTCTGCTGTGGGGATGTAGGCATTGACATTGCGCTCTCGCAACGTAATGACATAAGAAAAGGGCCACTGGTATCCTTCACTAATAAGTTCGATACGGGCATCTTGCTGTAGCCGACGAGACACTTCTGCTCGATTCACTGCTAAAATATTAGTAGTCCCTTTTAAGCCTGCGGAAGTTAGTATTTCTTCTTTAGTTATGTTTTGCCGGCCCTGAATTTCGATGGAACCAAAAGCCAAGGTAGGCATCATCGATAATCCTAAGTAGGCACAGCCAAGAACAATCACGGCGAGAAGAGGATATAGCCAATTTTTGCTGCGTTTTTTCGGCTTTTTCTCTTGAACTTCTTGATTATCCGTCATGACGCGCACTCTGGAGAATTTTTTCGCAAAGTTCTTCGTAAGAAATATTTAAAGCAGCAGCAGCTTGGGGTACCAGACTCGTCTCGGTCATTCCAGGGATGGTATTGATCTCAAGGACATAAGGAGTGCTGTCGTCTCCAAGCATGATATCAAGCCGTGAGATGCCGCGGCAGTGAAAGCCATTTGCGACTTTGCAAGCGATGGCTTGAATTTTTTGGGTCAGCTCTTCGGAAATTGGTGCTGGAACTAGGTATTCAGTCATACCGGCAGTATATTTCGACTTGTAGTCGTATGCGCCTGAATGAGGCCGGATCTCAATAACTGGTAGTGCTCCGAATCCTTCTAAAAAGGCTACGGTAAGCTCGCGACCTTGGATAAATCGCTCAACTAAAATCTCTTCATCATAGCCAAAGGCTTGCTCAAGCGCAGCTGCAAGTTCTTCAAGTTTTTCAACTTTAACAACGCCGACGCTCGAACCTTGAGTGGAGGGCTTAACTATGACGGGGAGGATCATCGTATTTGTAATTCTTGCGAGTTGGCCCGTGCGATCTTCACTTTCGCAGAGAAGAAGCGACTCCGGAGTCGGCACTTGGAGAAATTGGAAGAGTTCTTTGCTGATATTTTTATCCATGGCAATGCTGCTGGCTTTCACGCCAGAGCCTGTGTAAGGAATGCCACAGATATCTAAAAATCCTTGAACCCGCCCGTCTTCACCGAACTTTCCGTGGAGGGCGTTGAAAATCACATCCACTTTAAACTCGGCAAGCTGGGCGATAAAATTTCGCGGTTCAAAATCGATTTCAACGACGGAATAACCGTTTTTTCGTAAAGCGTTTGCGATGCCTTTTCCGGTTTTGAGAGAGACTTCCCGCTCGGTTGAAGGGCCGCCTAGTAAAACTCCAATTGTCTGCTTTTTCATTTACTCGTCCTCCCCTGTCCCTTGAGCCCGGAGAGCTTCTAAGATACGCGGCGCAACTTGGTTGATCGATCCGGCGCCTAAGGTAAGTACGAGATCTCCAGGTTGCACAACAGAAATAATTTGAACGGCAATTTCCTGCCACTGGGGGATGTAGTGTGGACGATGCTTGCTTTCTTCTTCGATTTTTTGAATCAAATAAGCTCCATCGATCCCTGGCAGTGGTTCTTCACCAGCACTATAGATATCCGTGAGAACGACAACATCGGCATCAGAAAAAGCCTGACCAAATTCTTGGCCTAGCTGGCGGGTACGACTATAACGATGAGGCTGGAAAATCGCCACAATTCGTCCTTCTGGATGGGTCTGACGAGCTGCTGATAGAGTCGCTCGAAGCTCGGTTGGATGGTGAGCATAGTCATCAATGACTTGGATTCCTTTGACTTCTCCATGCCATTGAAAACGGCGATGAGCCCCATGAAAAGTCGCTAGCGCACGGGCAATTCCATCAAAAGAAATTCCTTCAAGTAGGGCAACGGTTGCTGCACCGAGGGCGTTGAGTACGTTGTGCCGTCCGGGCAGTGGAATCTGGATAATGCCTAGCTTTTCACCGCGCCAAATCAAGGCAAAGCGGGAGCCTTTGGCATCAAACTCAAGTTCAACCGCTTGAGCATCGTCTTCTGGTAAAAAGCCATAACGAACAATCGAGGCGGGAATTTTTGCTTTAGTTAAATTTAATGTTTCTACACAGTCGCTGCATAGGACTGCATGCCCTTCAGGTAAAATATGTTCTAAAAATTCCACAAAGGATTCGAGCAGTTTTTCTAACGATCCGTAGTGATCTAAATGATCATCTTCAATATTTGTAACAAGCCCGATCATCGGTCGCAGTTTGAGGAATGATCCGTCGCTTTCATCGGCTTCAGCAATACCGTGGGGTCCTCGCCCATAAATCGCATTGCTGCCAATTTCAGGAATTAATGCGCCAATTAGCAGAGTCGGCTCTAATTTATTTTCAAAAAAGATCTTCCCTACCATTCCGGTGGTGGTAGTTTTCCCATGTGCTCCCGCTATGGCAATACCTCGACGGGAGTTGCAGATATAGGCCATCACATCAGAGCGATGCAAAATAGGAATTCCATTTTCTTGAGCATAAAGGAGCTCAGGGTTATCTTTACGAATTGCAGTGGAGACAACGAATACATCCGCATCGCTTCCTTGACCACTTTTATGATCTTGATACACTTCAATGCCCATTTGGACAAGTCGCTCCGTATAAGAAGACGACGAAGAGTCTGAGCCACTTACTTTACGGCCCAACGCATGCATAACTGCGGCAAGACCGCTCATTCCAACGCCGCCAATGCCTATAAAATGTATTCTTTTTGCAGTTTCCAACAATGCTACTTGATCAGAACTCATATCTTGTCTCCCTTTGCCAGCAGTTCTATGGCTAGATCTGCGATTTCTTCCGTTGCTTTTGGTTTGGCTAGTTGTTTCGAGGCAGCTCCCATAATGGCAAGCTTACCTTGGGTATTTAAAATATCTTCCACCTGACGAAGTAGGACGCCTTCCTGGAGTTCACGATCTTTGAGCATCGCTGCCGCGCCTACCGCAACAAAGGTGCTGGCGTTCTTCTCTTGATGATTCTCTGCTGCATAAGGATAGGGGATCAAAATCGCTGGAAGGCCGCAAGCGGCAATCTCTGCTAAAGCCAGTGCGCCAGCCCGTGAAACAACAAGATCCGCTGCATGAAGCAACTCTGGCATGTCCTCGAGATAGGGAACGATTCGTTGATTTTTACTATCTACAGGAATGTTGTTGGCTTCAAAATGCGCTTTAATTTCTTCCCATTGGCTTCTTCCAGTCGCATGAATCAAAGTCCAATTTGGATGTGATTCGATAACTGCTTGATGAAGTTCAAGGGCCGCTAGATTTAGATTTCTGGCGCCTCGGCTTCCGCCTGTGATAACAATTAAACGCTGCTCATCAGAAAGGCCGAGTTTTAACCGGACATCTTCTCGACGAATAGAAAAAAATTCTGGTCGAACTGGATTTCCAGTAACAAAGATTTTGTCTTTTTTGTTGGCTATTCCTTGCATCGCCTCTGGAACTCCAAGGGCAATACGATCGGCGAATCGGCTTAAAAGTCGATTGGTGACCCCAAGAACTGCGTTCTGCTCTTGTAGGAGAATCGGGATTTTTCGCAATCTTGCACTTAATAATACTGGCCCACAGACATAACCGCCAGTACCAATGACTAAATCTGGCTTGAAAGCTCCAAGCAATCGGTTAGAGTCAGCAATTCCTAATACAGACTGGGATAAATTTGAAATATTGCTAAGGGTCAGCCGTCTTTCAATGCCGGCAGCCCGAATAAGTTCTAATGAATAGCCTGCTTTTGGAACAATCGCCGACTCTAGGCCTTCTCGCGTTCCGGCGAAGCGAATTTCTGCATCTGGCAAGCGCAATTTTAACTCATCTGCGATAGCCAGTGCAGGGTAAATATGCCCGCCTGTACCACCACCAGCCAGCAAAATACGCTTTTCTGACAAACTCATAATTCTCGCACCCATTCCTTAAATAGTATGCCCCGTTCTTCATAGTTAGAAAATTGATCAAAGCTCGCACAGGCAGGCGAAAGTAATATTGTGTCGCCGACCTCACTGCTTATTTTAGCTTGTTTCAAAGCAGAGGGCAAATCGGCAACTTGTTTCACTTGAAGAAGTCCTGCTTTTCGGGCTGCCTCAGAAAAACGCTCTGCCCCTGCGCCAAAAAAGATCGCTTCTTTTACTTTTTCTTTGGCTAAATTCATCATAGGCAGCAAATCTGTTCCTTTATCATATCCACCAGCAAGCCAAATAAGAGGACTACTAAAAGAATCTAATGCTTTAATCGCAGATTCCGGATTTGTAGCTTTCGAATCGTTGTAATAAGAAACTCCATCTAGGTCGCGAATCCATTCGATTCGATGCTCAACCCCCTGGAAGGTAGTCGCAATTCGAGCTACCTGTTGTAAAGTAACTCCACTAAGTAGTGCGATCGCTCCGGCCGCGGCAATATTTTCTCGATTGTGGTTGCCAAGTAATTTCACTTCTGCCCAATCAAGCACTTTCTCTGTGATGCCAGCCCATGACCAATAAAGAGATTTTTCATCTCCCCAAATGCCTTCTGTAAGCGGTACATTCAGGCTAAAAAAAACGACTTTGCTTTGGCTGCGAGTTGCCATTTCTTTGACCAATGGGTCTTCGTGATTTAGCACAAGAAAGTCTTGGCCTGTTTGATTAGCAAAGATCTTTTCTTTCGCTTCTTGATAGGCAGAGAAAGTTTTATGTCGTTCAAGATGATCTGGGGTTAGATTCAAAATTGCTCCTATATGAGGGCGAAAACATTTTGTACTCTCCAATTGATAACTTGAAACTTCCAGAACAACCCAGCCAGAAGAAGGAAGGTTATCTGCCTCTTCGGAAAGGGCTCTACCGATATTTCCGCCAAGCAAAACCGGGAGATTGCTTGTTTTCATCATTCCTTCAAGAAGTGATACGGTTGTTGTTTTTCCATTTGTCCCGGTAACTGCCAAAATAGGCAGAGGACAATTTTGGTAGAAGAGTTCCAGCTCGCCGATTACTTCGATTTTTCGTTCCTTCGCTTTTTTAAGAATTGGAATATCGGAAGGGACTCCCGGGGACACGACCACAAGCTCGACATTCTCTAAAAGGTCGCTTTGCTGAGGCCCCCACGAGGTTTTTACAGATGAAGGCAGTGAAAGCGAAAAGTCTGGAGCCATCAGGTCACTTAAGGTAACGGTCCATCCGTTACGCCCAAGAAATCCCGCAGCTGCAATACCACTTCGTGCGGCACCAATTACAAGTGCTTTTTTCTCCATCATTTCTACCTCCTTTGCTACATTGTCATCTTAAAATGTATGGGATTGTCCCAGTTGAGTAATCCAAAATCCAAGAAAGCCAAGAACAGCTCCAGCGAACCAAAACATAAGTACAACTTTTTTCTCCGGCCAGCCACCTAATTCAAAATGGTGATGAAGAGGACTCATGCGGAAAAATCGTTTCCCGCCTGTTTTCTTAAAATAAAGAACTTGGATAATCACCGATAGAGCTTCTGCTACGAATACCCCACCAACAAGCACTAGAAGCATTTCCTGGGAAGATAGCACTGCAACAGCAGCAAGTCCACCCCCTAGGGCAAGGGAACCTGTATCACCCATGAAAACTTGAGCTGGATGCCGATTAAACCACAAGAACCCAACACAAGCGCCAGCCATTAAAAGAGCGAATATCGCTTGGGGCATCATCCATCCAAGCGTGCAAATCGCTGCAAAACTAAAGGAGGCAAAAAACATGGTGCCTGCCGCTAGTCCATCTAGTCCATCTGTCAGATTGACTGCATTACTGGCTCCCACTAGTACGATAAAAACAAAAATCGCAAAACCAATGGGCCCTAAATCAAATGACCAAGTCGTCAAGGGAATACTCACTAAAGTTCCCCGCCCCAGTAAATCAGCAGCGACCGTAAGGGCGATGGATAAAACGGTTTGACCTGCTAATTTTTGCCAGGCTTTCAGTCCTAAGTTTCGTTTAAGCTTTACTTTGATATAGTCATCCCAGAAGCCGAGTAGGCCATGGCCAGCGAACACCAGCCAAATCACCCAAAGGACTGCTAAAAATTGTTTATGTTCGAAATACCTAACAGTCCAGTAAAGGACTCCGAGTGTGACTGCAATGATAATCATCAGCCCGCCCATAGTCGGCGTGCCTTGTTTCGCTTGATGGCTCTGCGGGCCTTCTTCCCGGATGCTTTGACCGGCTTTTAGACGGCGCAAAAATGGAATGCACCAAGGGCCCAGAAGGAGCACCACAATAAAGCTTAATAAAAACGAAAATAGAAGTTCCACATTTTCACATTCCTTCTTTTAGCTTATCTTAAAACCTCAAACTGAAAGGGCAATCCAGCTCTCCAGGAGGTTCTCCATTCTCATTCCCCGCGAGCCTTTCACAAAAAGGCTATCGCCGGCTTGCAGGATTTTAGAAAGTTTTTCAGCAATTTCTTCATCCGTCAAATTAGCTAATATCCGTTCTGACTTTAAAATTGAAGCTGCTTTGTTCATCTCGGGTCCTTTGACAATAATCAAATCAATTTCTAGATCAAGCGCGAGTTTTAAGCTGGCAAGATGGCAGGATTCTGCTAGGTCGCCTAATTCCAGCATATCTCCAAGCAGCGCAACTTTTTTGCCTTGTCCGACTTGGGAAAAGACTTCCAGTGCTCCGTCCATCGCCTGGGGATTGGCGTTATACGCATCATTTAAAACAAAAACACCCTGAATAAGTGACTTTTCCATTCGCATAGGGGAGGCTTCAATCGATTAAAAGCCTGCCTGAATTTCTTCCCAGGTACGTCCA
>JAGOZY010000056.1 GCA_018058445.1 Negativicutes bacterium
TGGGAATTCACTCTGCGTAAAGGAGTCAAATTCCAAGATGGAACTCCCTTTAACGCTGAAGTCGTCAAGAAAAACTTCGACCGACTCCGTGACCCAGCTGTACCAAAAGTTCGGCGCCAGCTGCTAGATAAAGTTCAAGAAGTGAAAGTAATCAGTGATGACAAAGTCCAAATCATTACCTCCACCCCTTTCCCCCCTTTGCTCCCGAATTTAGCTCACACCGGAACAGCGATCATCAGTGGTCAAGCCATTGATAACGACAAAACAAAACCCATCGCCCAAAACCCAGTTGGAACCGGTCCTTATAAAATGGCTCTGTGGACAAAAGGGGAACAAGTCACTTTAGAAGCATTCCCGGACTATTGGGGCAAAAAACCAACCCTTAATAAAATTATCTTTAAAGTAGTACCCGAAGACGCCACTCGAATGGCAATGGTTCAAACCGGTGAAGCTCAAGCAGCTGATAAAGTTCCTTTCACTGATGTCGACCGCTACGCAAAAGATGCTAAATTCAATCTGATCCGCACAGTCGGTTACGGCACTGAATTTATCGGACTCAACCTGCGTAAACCTCAGTTCGAAGATATCCGAGTTCGCCAAGCGATCAATCTCGCCATTGATCGAGATGCGATTCTAAGCGGAGTCTATAACAACGTAGGTAAAAAGAATGTCAGCACCCTCGGACCGCTAGTCTTTGGCTTCAACCCGAATTTACCAGCAGCTGAATACAATCCAGAGAAGGCAAAACAGCTACTGAAAGAAGCCGGAATGGATAATGGAAAGCTTCAATTTTCGATCTGGACCTCTTCAAACAATAAAGTCCGAATCAAACTAGCTGAAGTCCTCCAAGCTCAGCTTAAATCCGTTGGTATTCAAGTTGATATCAAAACCGTCGAATGGGGTGCATTCCTCGCAGCCATGAAAAATGGCGAAACCGATATGTACCTCCTCGGTTGGGCCAATCAGAGCGGTGATGGCGACGCCTCCCTCTCACCAGTTTGGTCTAAAGAAGGCTTCATGACTGGTGAAAACGGCAGCTTCTACAGCACCCCTCAGGTAGAAGAGCTACTCGTAGCCGCCCGCCAAGAAATGAATCCAGAAAAGCGTAAAGAAATGTACCAAAAAGTACAGGAAATCTTTACCGCCGATCAAGTCCGTTTTGTCACTCGGGGTACCGAGTATATTTCCATCACTGGAAAAAATGTAAAAGGACTCCGTTATACCCCTTCAGAAGTCAGTGTATTCGATGATGTTGTCATCGAATAACCCTTGTCAGAAAAGCCTAGGTTTCTTTATGAAACCTAGGCTTTTCTTCGATTTATGCTATACTATTCTCGTAGGCAAATGTAGGATAGAAGAAAGGTAGGATTCTCATGAACAAACAATTCAAAAATCTCTCACTTTGGTTAGGCGTCGCCTTACTAGCGACAGCACTGGTATTAGCAGGCTGTGGTGGAAAAGATGCAAAAAAAGATACGTTCATCTTTGCCCTCCAGAATGACGCAGTCAATTTAGATCCCCAGATGGGTATCGATTCCCAGTCTTTAAACGTAACAAGTCGTAAAGTATTCGAAACTCTTGTAACGACTGATAAAAATAACAAGATCATTCCTGAGCTCGCTACTGAATGGAAGCAAATCAATCCAACCACTTGGGAATTCACTCTCCGTAAAGGAGTCAAATTTCACGATGGTACAGACTTTAATGCCCAAGCCGTAAAAACTACCTTAGACCGTGTGCTTGATCCAAAAGCAAATCGAGCTCGTCGCAGCGTTTATAGCGCGATTAAAGAAGTTAAAGTAATCGCCGATGATAAGATTCAACTCATCACCGACGGCCCTTATGCCCCTCTCCTCATCAACCTCGCCCATCCAGGTGGCTCGATGATCAGCCCGAAAGCGATTGAAGAAGATGCCCGTTTTGTGGGTGGCGATAGTAGTGCAAAAGCGCTCGCTGCCAATCCAGTCGGAACAGGGCCCTTCAAATTCGTCAGCTGGACCAAAGGCCAGGAAGTAAAACTAGATCGCTTCGATGGCTATTGGGGTAAAAAACCGACAGTAGCTCACGTAATCTTTAAAACAGTCCCAGAAGATGCCACTCGTATGGCCATGGTCAAAACCGGCGAAGCCCAAGCAGCAGAGCAAGTTCCACTCACTGACGTAGAGCGAATCGGTAAAGATTCCAATCTCCAACTGATTCGAAACACCGGATACCGAGTAGAATTTTTAGCTTTCAATGTCACCCAGCCCCCTTTCGACAATCCGAAAGTTCGCCAAGCCGTGAGTGAAGCACTCGATTTCCCAGCCATTCTCCAAGGCGTTTACAGTGGAGTTGGAAAAAGTGATGTCTCTCCACTAGGCCCTGATGTCTTTGGTTATAATCCAAACCTAAAACCTTACCCCCATAACCTCGAACACGCCAAACAACTCCTCGCGGAAGCTGGCTACCCCAATGGACTTAAAGCAACTCTAATTACCGCAGATCGAAAAATTCGTATCAAGCTCGCTGAGGTCATTCAAGCCCAACTTAAACCGATCGGAATTGATCTGGAAATTCAACCGATGGAATTTGGTGCTTACATCAAAGCGACAGTCGAGGCCAAACATCAACTCAGCATCACTGGTTGGTCCAACCAAACCGGTGACGGCGACTATGCACTAACACCTAGCTTTACCGCCGCAGGTTTTGCAAGTGGATCAAATACCACTCGCTACGACAACCCAGACGTCAATGCTCTCTTAAAG
The DNA here is from genome assembly GCA_018058445.1 of Negativicutes bacterium. Taxonomy (GTDB): domain Bacteria; phylum Bacillota; class Negativicutes; order JAGOZY01; family JAGOZY01; genus JAGOZY01. Next base: position 2,745 of record JAGOZY010000056.1, read on the forward strand.
CAAGCGCGCCAAGAACTGAATGTCGAAAAACGTAAAGCCATTTACGGAAAAATTCAAGAAATCATTTACGAAGACCGACCGGTTTTAGTCACTCAATTCACTGAATTCTTAACCATCGCGCAAAAAAATGTAAAAGGTCTTTGGGTGACTCCAGGTGGGATTATCGTCCTCAGTGATCTTGTAATCGAATAAGCTCTCTTTAGCCGGTGACTTGCAGAAAATGATCTGTTGGTCACCGGCTTTTTTATATAAAATTCCTCTTTACTTCACATGCAGACAACTGTATAATTATACTATTCGGAAATTAGAAAGAGAAGTCGAAAGGCAGGAATAAATCATGGGCAAGAAATCGCTTTGGGGGATTGGATTATTTCTTATTTTATCTCTAGCAATTACAGGTTGCGGAAGCAAAGAAAGTACGACAGATAAAACCTTTGTTTATGCATTACAAGCTGATGCTCGTACTTTGGACCCACATATGAGTACCGATGCTTCTTCCTCAAACTCAATGAATAAAAAAGTATACGAAACATTGATCACAACCGATAAAGATAATAAAATCGTGCCTCTTCTGGCAACAGAGTGGAAGCAGATTGACCCAGTAACCTGGGAATTTACTCTGCGTAAAGGCGTTAAATTCCACGATGGATCTGATTTTAATGCTCAAGCAGTTAAAGCCAGCTTCGAGCGTTTACTTGATCCAGCCACAAAACGAAATCGCCGTAGCGTGCTCCAAGCGATTAAAGAAGTGAAAGTGATCGGCGACGACAAAGTTCAGATCATTACAGATGGTCCTTATGCGCCATTACTTCTTCACCTCACTCATTCGGCAGGATCGATCATGAGTCCAAAAGCGATTGAAGCAGATGCCAAGGGTGACAAACCACTACCACAAAACCCAGTAGGTACAGGGCCTTTCAAATTTGTTAGCTGGACAAAAGGGGATAACATCACTCTGGCTCGTAACGACGGCTATTGGGGGACAAAACCTCAAATGGCAAAAGTTATCTTGAAAATCGTACCAGAAGATGCAACTCGAATTGCCATGGTAAAAACCGGTGAAGCTCAAGCTGCAGACCAAGTACCAGTCACTGATGTTGAACGAATTGGCAAAGACTCCAGCATGAACCTCGTCCGCACCACTATTTATCGCTCTGAGTTCATCTCTTTCAATACTGAAAGAGCTCCGTTTAATAACCCTAAAGTGCGCGAAGCGATTTCTCAAGCCATCGACTATGATGGACTGATTAAAGGCGTATACAATGGTGTTGGAACTACCAGCGTATCTTCTATGGGACCTCAAGTGTTTGGCCATAATCCAAATCTCAAACCCTATGTCTATAATATGGAAAATGCAAAAAAATTACTGGCTGATGCTGGTTATCCAAATGGCTTTAAAGCAACCCTCTATGTGCCAGATCGAAAAATTAGAATCAAAATGGCCGAAGTGATCCAAGCCCAACTTAAGCCTCTTGGTATTGATATCGAAATTCGTTCTTTAGAGCAAGGGACTTACTTTAAAGAAACCGAAGAAGGTAAACAAGATCTTTGCATCGACGGTTGGTCGAACCAAACCGGAGACGCTGACTTCTCCCTCACCCCTGTGTTTGGCAGCGGCGGCATCAAAACCGGACAAAACATCGCACGCTACAATAATCCAAAAATCGATCAACTGTTAGATCAAGCCCGTAGCGAAATCGATCCAGAAAAACGTAAACAACTCTATTATCAAGTGCAAGAAATTGTCCGCGAAGATATCCCAGTGATCGTTACCCAAGTTGGGGAAGATCTGAGCGTGACAGCCAAAAACATCACTGGCTTCTGGGTCACTCCCGGTGGCAACCCAATGTTCAACGATGTAAAATTTAACTAATTTCAAAACCCTTCCTAGTAAATAACTAGGAAGGGTTTTCTTTTACTGCTATAATGAAAAAAAGAAAGTTTCTAAGGAGGTCAATATCATGGGACAAACAACTTTTGAATTTCGCGGTTCCGGCTTAAGCTACTTCTGGCTCGCCCTTTGGACCACCGTATTAACCATAATCACAGGAGGATTTTTCTTTCCTTGGGCAATCTCCGCTCAAAAACGCTGGCAAGCGCGCAATACCTATATCGGCGGACGACAACTACGCTTTCGGGGAACAGGTCTCAGTTTCCTATGGCAGTGGATATTAATTTACGTGTTAACCATAGTCACTTTCGGACTCTACATTCCTTGGGCAGTCTGCCGAGTTTATCGATGGACAACTAAAAATACCATGTTTGAAGACGAAGTACCGCCTAAACTATTACCCCACGTCACAGCCTGATACTGCCTCTACCTCTATTATTTTAAATAAAACCTTCTAGTTCTTTACTATGCTATAATAAAAACAGGTTCTGTTTGAGCATTTTCACACGAATCTATTTAACTTTCCTGACTACTTCTATCAAACAGTACTGCATTTTAAGTGAAGGAAGTGATTGATTATGCAAATTCCAAAAACTAGATTTGACGAACTATTCTGCCGTGCGGCAGGTCGATGTGAGTGTACAGGCCCTGACTGTGGTCAAGAATTCAAAGATCCTTCTGAGGCTGAAGTACATATCATTGATAAAGATAAGCCCGCAACTCTTGATAATTGCCAACTACTTTGCAAAGAGTGTCACGAAGAAAAAGAGTGCTCTTGCGAGTGCATCAGTAGCTAATCGAATCTTAAAAAGCCGGAAGATCATTCTTCCGGCTTTTTCGTGTTCAATTTTATAAAATTTTCTCCATATGAATCGTCTCATACCCACCATCATGGCCGTCATCGATCAGGATTTCAAAACCTTGCTTTTGCCAAAAGTTAAATCCACCGGGTAAGAAATGATGTGTGTGCAAATACATCTTTTTATACTCTTTCTCTTGGCAAAACTTGACCATTGCTGCCATGATCTCAGAACCGATGCCCTGTCGACGAATCGTCTCGTCCACATAGCAACGACCAATTTCCGCAATCTCAGGCAGATGATATCGACCTTTCATGCACTCAATGCGATCATTGTAGGTGCAGATCGCTCCAGTCCCGACCACTTTACCATCCTGATCAAATACCACCCACAAATTATTTCTCTCCGGCTGTAAATACATTTTTTCTAAGCCCCAGACATCGTCTGTAATTGCTCCTTGATTATCTTGAAAAAACAAGGTTTTTAGCTGGTGCATCAAAAATGTTTGGACTGCCTGAATATCTTCTTTCTGGATAGGTCGAACCCTATAGGATTTCTCCACCATATTAAATCTCCTTCTAACATTCATTTTTGAATAGACTTCTCTTAAGCAAAGAAAGGTCCTTCCACAGAAATAGTGACCGAGCTAAATTAAAGAGCGTAAACGATAGCCAAATTGCACTATTGCCAAGTTTATCAGTGCTAAGCCATAAACACAATAAAAACACCGCTAACGAATAGATCAAAGAGTTTCGAATCGGTCCTGCAGTCGTCGCACCCACAAAAATGCCAAATAGTCCCAGCCCCCAAAATCCAAGTAACGGGTATAACAGAATCCAATAAAAATAGTCGTTTGCTGCCTGCAAAACGTCCGGTAGATTCGTAAAGATTCCGATCAACGGACTTTGAAAGAGTGCGCTAAGTCCTGTTAAAACAGCTGCCATCACTGCGCCCCAAACCGCCGTTAGATAAATCGACTGGTTGAATAATCCACGATTTTTTTGCCCGATCGCTTTTCCTGCAACCACAGTTCCAGCATTTCCAATTCCACCTAAAAAATTAGCCATCAAAAAATGGACTTGCATTAAAATTGCATTGCCTGCCAAAATTGAATCGCCATAACGCATACCATATGCGGTAACCATATTATAGACCGCAATCATACAGATCGTTCGGATAAATAGATCTCGATTCATCTTCATCATATGAATCAAAGCCGACCACTCAACAAGCGAGACCAGCGAAATATTGTGAAACGATATCTCTTTGCTACCAAAAACGACCCACAAACTGACTACAGCGATAAAAATTTCCGAAACCAGCGTTGCCGCCGCAACGCCCTTCGCTGCAAACCCAAGAGCCATCACAAGAAAAACAGCAAATAGCATATTCAACACATTCATCGCAACTTGGAACGTCAACGAAAGTCTTACTTTCGCAAGGCCCATCAGCCAACCGACAATCACATAATTTGTTAAAGTAAAAGGAGCGCTCCAAATTCGGACATCGTAATAATCGCTCGCAATGACACCAATCCCTTCTGTTGGCCTCAGCAACGAAAATGCGGCTTCCTTAATCGGCCACTGAAGCATGACAATCAGAAGACCC
>JAGOZY010000057.1 GCA_018058445.1 Negativicutes bacterium
ATAAAGAAAATGGAAGAATGTTGTTGCTCCTTTGATGTAAGATCTTATCTGAATTAATTAGAGGAGGAAGTTAGATGAACTGGACAGTTTTAATCAACGTATTTATTTTTATTATTTTATTGGGTGTGTTATATCGAATGCAGAAAACCTATGTTTCATTTAATAAGAGGGTATTTACTGCACTTTTGATTGGTGTTGTTTTTGGTGGTGCTCTCCAATGGGTTTATGGTGTTGGGAGTGCTTCGATCACTCAAACCAATGAATGGGTAAATTTGGTTGGTAGTGGTTATGTACAACTGCTAAGAATGGTAGTAATGCCTTTAATCGCTGTGTCGATTTTGGCGGCGATCATAAATCTAAAAGACGTGAGCAATTTAGGGAAAAATGGCGGGACGATTTTAGTCGTACTGCTTGGTACGACAGCGATTGCAGCAGCGGTGGGGATCGTTTTTGCTCTCGGTTTTGGACTGAGTGCCGAAGGAATGCAGCAGGCAGCAGGGGCTTCAGAGCTTGCGCAGATTGAAAAATTAAAAGGCATGGCAGGCTCTGCCCAGCAGATTACCATACCGCGGATGCTGCTGGATTCAATTCCGGCGAATCCATTTTTAGACTTAACTGGTGCGAGAAAAACTTCGACGATTGGCGTGGTAATTTTCTTTGCGCTTTTGGGCATTGCGGCCCTTGGGATTGCTGAGAAAAAACCACAATCTGTGGAGACTTTCCGAGGAATCGTCAATAGCGTTAGAGATGTAGTACTTCGCTTGGTAGCACTGGTGTTACGTCTCACTCCATATGGGGTTATGGCACTGATGGCGAAGATGATGTCGACAAGCAACTGGAAAGAGATTTTAAATCTGGCAGAGTTTGTAGTGGCCTCGTATTTGGCGATTGGAGCAATGTTCTTAATCCATTTCTTGTTACTTGGACTTAACGGGTTAAACCCTTGGATATTCTTGAAAAAATCCTTGCCAACTCTAGTTTTTGCCTTTACATCTCGTAGTAGTGCCGGGACAATTCCACTTACGGTGGAAACTCAGACAAAAAAACTGGGAGTGCCGGAAGCAACAGCCAATCTTGCCGCTTCTTTTGGGGCGACAATCGGCCAAAATGGTTGTGCTGGAATTTATCCAGCTATGCTTGCTGTGATGGCAGCACCTTTAGTAGGAGTTAATCCACTGGACCCAGCTTTTATCGGAAGCCTGATCTTTGTCGTTATGATTAGTTCGTTTGGAGTTGCGGGCGTCGGCGGCGGTGCGACGTTCTCGGCTTTGATTGTCCTTTCAGCGATGAATCTACCCGTATTTTTGGCGGGGCTACTTATCTCAATTGAGCCGTTGATTGATATGGCACGAACGGCACTCAATGTAAATGATTCGCTTCTTGCCGGAACTTTGGCGGCGAAACGAAGTGGTGATCTGGATAAAGATCTTTATAAAATGGAAATATCGGACGAACCTAGCGATCTTTAAGAAGATAGTTTGAGGCGTGAAAAAGAGGAGGACTGAAAATGCGTATTGTAATTATCGGCGGTATTGCGGCGGGGATGAGCGCAGCAGCAAAGGCGAGGCGAATAAACCCGACGGCAGAAGTCATTGTCTACGAAAAAGGGCAAATCGTCTCTTTTGGAGCTTGTGGTTTGCCCTATTATATCGGCGGATTTTTTGCAGATGCGGAGGAGATGCTTGATCGAAGTATTGAAAAGCATCGGGCTTCTGGCATTGATGTCCGAATCGGTCAGGAAGTCATGAAAGTAGATTTTTCATCGAAAAAATTATGGATTCGTGATGTGAGCTGTCTGGATTGCGGCGAAGCATTGCGCGAAGAAACTTATGACAAACTGGTGATTGCTACTGGAGCTAATGTGGTACGACCACCGATTCCGGGATTGGATCTACCCAATGTACATTTCTTGACTAAAATGGCTGATGGAAAAGCTTTGCGAGAGCTTTCTGAGCGGGCACCCAATCAGAATGTCGTCGTTATCGGCGGCGGCTATATTGGGATTGAAGTAGTTGAAGCGATGGTACATCAAGGGCATAAAGTCCGAGTCATTGAAGGTGGGGCACGTATTCTTTCGGCGAGTTTTGATGTAGAAATGACAAATATTTTGGAGGAGCACATCAGAGATCAAGGGGTAGATCTTCGTCTAAATGAGAAAGTCCTTCGACTTGAAGGAACCGATGCTGTGGAGAAAGTCGTTGGTGAAAATGGCGAATATCCAGCGGACTTTGTGATTGTGGCGACGGGAGTTCGTCCTGCAACAGAAATCTTTAAAGAAACTGGGCTTCATATGCTACCGAATGGGGCAGTCGTCGTTAATGAACGAGGAGAGACGAATATTCCCGATGTCTATTCAGCAGGTGATTGCGCGACAGTCTGGCATCGAGTCCGTAAGGAGCCGATGTATCTTCCTTTAGCAACTGGCGCTAATAAATTGGGTCGTATTGTAGGCGAGAATGCGAGCGGTGGTGACGAAACCTATCCGGGGACACTCGCAACTGCGGCAATTCGCGTGATGGAGCTGGAGGCCGGACGAACTGGCATTGGCGAACAAGAAGCGATCCAACTAGGAATTCCTTATAAAGCTCTGGTTGTAAAAGATCGAAATCATGCGAGCTATGTACCGGGTCAAGCGCCGATCTGGATCAAACTTATTGTTAACAAAGAAACACGAGTTCTTTTGGGAGCTCAAACTTTGAGTCAATCTGGAGCGGTTCTTCGAATTGATGCGTTAGCTGTAGCGATTCATCAGGAGATGAGAGTCGATGAATTGAGATATATGGACTTTGCTTATGCGCCGCCATTTGCGAGAATGTGGGAAGCGATGAATATCGCGGCTTCTGCGTTGAAGTAGCGACGATAATAAGATCATTCAGCCAGAATTTCGAAATCCTGACGGTACGAAGAGGTGCAGTGAAGGTTCGAAATTCTGGCTTGTCTTTTTTTCAAATCTACTAGGCGTTAAGATAGCTGTTGATGATGTGATGATGTGTTGAAACGTTAAGATTATTTCTAAAGCTTATATTTTGCCCTATTTTGATATAATTATCTTAGAGGAAATGATTTTAAAAATTATTTACTATTGTCAATTACTTAGGAGCTCAAATACAAGGAGGTTATCAGGGTGCTAGAGAAAATTTTAGAAAAAGACCAGCTTACCCAAGCTGATTTAATTTTTTTATTAGGGTTGACTGATCCCGAAGACTTGGCTTTGCTGTATCAAAAAGCCTATCAAATCAAGGAGCAAATGATTGGTAGAAAGGCATATTATCGGGGACTGATAGAGTTTTCTAATCGCTGTATTAAGGATTGTCTGTATTGTGGGATTCGATCCAGTAACGGGCAAGTAGAGCGGTTTGACATGACTCAATCGGAGATTCTACGAATGGCTCAATGGGCGTATGATAATGAATATGGCTCAATTGTGCTTCAATCGGGTGAACGTCAGGATGCGGAGTTTGTCGACTTCGTGACGAATACGCTAAATGAGATCAAAAAAATTGGTGATGGAAAACTGGGGGTTACTCTGTGCCTCGGTGAGCAAAGTCGGGAAACTTATGAAAAATGGTTTGCCGCAGGAGGGCATCGCTACCTGCTGCGAATTGAGACGACAAATCCCGAGCTTTATCAAAAAATTCATCCTTCAAGTGGCGGACACTCTTTTGAAACTCGAGTCAATTGTTTGAAGACTTTAAGAGAGCTCGGCTATCAGGTGGGAACCGGAGTCATGATTGGGCTACCGGGTCAGACGATCGAAGACTTGGCTAATGATATTCTTTTCTATGAGGCAATGGACATCGATATGATCGGTATGGGGCCTTACATTTATCATGGTGATACGCCCCTTGGTAGGGAAGTGGCGGAACAAAATTTGAATAGCGAAGAAGAGAAAGCTCGGCGATTTGAGCTGGGACTCAAGATGATTGCGGTCACGCGACTTTATCTAAAAGATGTAAATATCGCAGCGACCACAGCACTTCAAGCCCTTAATCCGCTAGGGCGAGAGATGGGGCTGCGGGCCGGTGCAAATATTTTGATGCCGATTATTACGATTGAGGAGCACCGAGCTAAGTATCAGCTCTATGAAAACAAACCTTGTATTGATGATAATGCGGATAAGTGTAAACTTTGTCTGACTGGAAGAGTTCGCAGTGTGGGGGATGAAGTTGGCTTTGGCGAGTGGGGCGATTCCCCTCACTATCAGAAAAAAGAAGGCTGAGCAGCTAAATTCTGACTGGTTCTTAGATCCATCTAGTCGCAATGATAAGAAAGTGGGGGCTTTGCGTGAAGAACCCTATAAAAAGCAACTGGTTTTCTTTTAAGCTAGGGATCTTGAGTTTTGTTTTAGTACTTATTCTCTCAGGGATTTCTGAAGGGGCTACTTTTTCGATCGGATACTCACAAGAGAAGCTAAAGTCTAACTCGAGCCGTGATCTAGATATTCGAATCTGGTATCCGGTGGAAGCTGGAGGCGAGAAAGTCTTAGTCGGAGAGAATATCGTTTTTTATGGATTTGAAGCGACTTTGGAAGGTACTTTAGCGTCAGGCACATTTCCTTTAGTGATCTTATCCCATGGCTTAAATGGAAATAATTTGAATCAAGCTTGGCTAGCAGTTGCTCTTGCTAAGCAAGGGGTCATTGTTGTTGCACCGAATCATCCGGGGACCACTTCTTTGGATTCAAATTCAGCCGAAACAGCGAAGCTGTGGGAACGACCTCATGATATTAGCCGAGTTGTTGATCATATGCTAAGTGACTCGAAATGGGGAAAGGCTGTTGATGAACGAGAAATTGCGGTTATCGGTCATTCTCTGGGTGGAGCGACGGCTTTATTTGTTGCAGGCGGACGCTTTTCACCGGATCGATTTGAAGAATTCTGTAAATTGAAGCCAGATCAAGTTGGTAATATCTGGTATCAGAAATACCAAATAGGGAAAAAGGCAGAGGATAAGGGGCTAGTAAGCCAAAACTGGCAGGATGAGCGGGTTAGTAAAGTGATCTTGTTAGATCCAGGGCTAAGTCAGGGTTTTGATCCAGCTAGCTTGGCAGGGATTGATGTACCCGTTTTAGTTTTTGGAGCCGGTGCTGAGTCAAAAAACGAAATGCCCTTGGATGATGAATCGCGCTATTTAGCTAAAGTGCTGCCCAAAGAGCAAACGATCTATATTGAAGTAGAAGATGCATCTCATTTTTCGTTTTTTCCCTTGATGAAGCCGAGGGCAGCTGAATTTTTAAAAGAAGCCTCGCCAGGAGATGAAATCATCGCTTTTGATGGTAGTGGACGATCCCGCGAAGAACTGCATAAAAAGTTTATTGATTTGACGATTCTCTTTTTAGCACAGGGTAATTTAGAAATTCAATAGTAAAATAGGAGGGTGCAAATGGCTTTTGCGACAGTTGGAACAAGCAAAGTAGAATATTTAGTAGATGGATCAGGGGCAGGGTTGGTTCTTGTTCATGGGACGGGTCGAGATGCGATTAGCGACTGGGAAGCTTTAACACCAGCTTTTTCAGATGATTGGACGGTAGTGCGACCGAATTACTCTGGATCAGGAAACACCGAGGATAAGGGAGAAGAGCTGACCATTGAAATGCTTGGGCAGCAAGTCATTGGGGCAGCTCAGGCGGCGGGAGCTGTGCCATTTGACCTAGTAGGATTTTCCCTTGGTGCACCGATTAGCGCTTGGATAGCAGCCAATCATCCAGAGATGGTTCGAAAACTTGTGCTTATCTCTGGCTTTTCTCATGGCGATTCTCGCTCTCGCCTGCAGTTTAAACTCTGGAGTGACCTTCTTTATGCTGATCGTCGATTGTTTTGTGAAATGGGCATGTTGACTGGTTTTAGCCCTCAATTTGTAGCAAGTTTACCTGACGATGCAATACAAGCTGGGGTGAATGGCATGCTCGAAGGAATTAATTGGGCTGGAATTGCAAGACAGGTAGAGGTGGATATTCATTTGGATATTCGTGATGAAATTCGAAAGATTGTTGCTCCGACCTTAGTCATTGGCTGCCTGCAAGATCAGATGGTACCCATTAGCCACTCAAAAGAATTAGCAAAAGAAATTACCGGAGCCACTTATCGTGAAATTGATTCAGGTCATACGGTACTTATGGAAAGACCAGAGAAAGTAAGTAAGATGATTCGAGAGTTTTTGGGATAGGTGTCCAAATAAAGGGATTTAGAGTATTTAATTGAATTGCAGAAAGACTAAGGATGAGGAGTGACTCGCATGAAAAGAACGTCCCTGATTTTATCGGTCCTGTTAGTGAGCTTGCTCGTCATTATTTCTGGATGTGGCCCGTCGTTTAAAGATTTAGCGGCTCAATATCAAAAAGATTCTGCTGGAATTATTGCCGAGTTTGAGAAGATTCAAGCTGATTATACGGAGGTTGGGAAGAATGGAAGGAACCCCGACTACCCAATTCAGAAATTAATGACAGATCTGAAAGGGCTTGAAGAGCGAACTGCGAAGGCAAAGAAAGCACTAGGAGAGCTTAATGTGCCGATAGATCTCCGAGCTGTTAATGAAGCAGGAATCAAGTCGATGGTAACTTATGAATCTTTTCTTAGAGATATTCAAGTTGGACTGATGACATTCGATATGGCTAAGATGGGCGGTGCAGGTAAGATAAAATCTGAATCAGAAGAACAAATTCGCGCGTTTAAAGGAATGCTGAAAGATGCGCTGGATGGTAAAAAGCCTCCGTCAAAATAAATGATGTCAGACTAGCTCGAAAATAGTCGGTTTAATTCTCTTTTTTTAGTTAGACGGACTAGTTGTTGGAGCTTTATGAAAAAAGTCACTTTTTAGAAAGTGACTTTTTTTCCTTTTTCGATATAATACAGATTAGGAGGCGGTCATGCATACTTTTTCGTATTATAATTCAGATCATATTTGGAGTCTTCTCTGGATCCTTATTGTTGGCTTTTTACTTTTGCAAGTTCCGCGATGTTTTCCGAAGCGGCAGGATGTTTTTGCTCGTTGGTTGGGTGTGCTGGTTTTG